>CAZMRG010000084.1:0-14590 GCA_964568655.1 uncultured Ignavibacteriales bacterium
AAATGTTCTTAGACCTGTAATTTAGCAATAAATTGGGTTTATTTCAAGGAAAGAATTAGTTTATTCCCGCGAAAGCGGGAATCTAGAGAGAAATGAAGCATAATTTGGTATAAAAAGAAAAAATCGCCGCTTTTGCCCTAATTTTTACTTAATTCCGGCGCTCTTAAAAATATAATCCACGTTCTTCATTGCGCTTTTCGGGTCGAATATCGCTTCAATATCGGATTTTTTTATCTTAGAGCTTATTAAATTATCATTGAGCAGAAGCGTTTTAAAATCTTTTCCAGTATTCCATGATTCCATTGCGTAAGATTGGACAAGCTTATAAGCATCTTCCCTCCTTAAACCAAGCTCAACAAGCTTCAAAAGCGTCCTTTGTGAATATATCAAGCCGTGTGTAAGATTTAGATTTTTTTGTATGTTTTGCTTATTTACTACAAGTCCGTCAAGAGTCTCAATCATTTTAACAAGCATATAATACAACAACATTGTGCTGTCCGGAACTATCATTCTCTCAACTGATGAATGTGATATATCCCTTTCATGCCACAAATTAATATCTTCCATAGCCGCCAGCGCATTACCGCGCAATACTCTTGCAAGTCCGGCAATCCTTTCGCTGATAATCGGGTTCTTTTTATGCGGCATGGCAGATGAGCCCTTCTGTCCTTTGCTAAATGGTTCCTGAAGTTCAAGAGACTCCGTTTTTTGCTGATGGCGGATCTCGGTCGCAAATTTTTCCAGCGAGCTTGCAACAATTGCCAGCGTGCACATATATTCAGCATGCCTGTCCCTTTGCAGTATCTGTGTAGATACTTTTGCGGGCTCAATGCCTAACTTTTTGCAAACATATCTTTCAACAAACGGATTGAGATGTTCATACGTGCCGACAGCGCCTGAAATTTTACCAACTGATATAATTTTTATAGCCGCCTTTAATCTTTCAACGTTTCTTTTTGTTTCTTCATACCAAAGCGCAAATTTTAAACCAAGTGTGATAGCTTCCGCATGTACTCCGTGAGTTCTGCCAACCATCTGCAGGTATTTATATTTCTTCGCTTTGCGCGCAAGCAATTTTTGAAGGTCAATCAGTTTTTTCAGTATCAGCTCTCCCGCCTCTTTCATCTGCACTGATAGCGCAGTATCAAGAATGTCAGAGCTGGTCATTCCATAATGGATGAACCTTGAATCAGGCCCCACAAACTCGCTTACGCTTGTTAAGAAAGCTATAACATCATGCTTGACTACATTTTCAATATCATTAATACGCTTGATATTAAAATTCGCCTTCTTTTTAATAGTATTTAACGATCGTGCAGGCACAATTCCGAGTTTGGAATTTGCCTCAGTTGCAAGTATTTCAATTTTCAGCCAGGTAGAATACTTATTCTGGTCCGTCCATACCTTGCCAATTTCGGGAAGTGTATATCTTTCAATCATAGTATTACAAATTTAATAAAAATCAGTGAGATATTGGAGGTAAAATTACAAGGCGGCAAAGCAGCCGATGCAATCCCTGAAATCTATGAATTAGATCATTTTTGATTGTGGTGATAACAACATTAACGGATTATTATTCGTCTCCCCCTAACAGGTCTACGACTCTTCGAGTCGAAGACTCGTAGAGGGGAGATACAGAGGGGGTGGAATCTTTACATACATTAACGATGGAATGAGCAGGTGTCAGGCATACCTGACACCTACTGTAAGATAAACTACCGGTAAAATCAAAAGGCCCCGAACGATTCCGGAGCCTTCGTGGTGTAAAATAAAAGCGCGGTTATTCCCGCCGAAGGGAGATAAGGCGGTTAGTTGCCGGCTTTTCCAAAATCTAACGGATAAAACTCTTCTTCCTGCTGTTCGAAGTTCATGTCCTCACTGATCTTAAATCCTGTGAAATACCAGTTATCATCATCACGGTGAGTTATATAACACTGTCCGTTCTGTACGATAAAAGCTACTTCGAGCGGTATCTCATAATACGGATAGTTTCGTTTTTCAACAACCTGGTAAGTTTCATCGCCGATGCTTTTGAGAACATATACATCAACTGTGTGCGCCGGAGTAACATTTTTTTCAATCACAGAAAGCACAATATCCGTAGTTCCGTCATTTGAAAAATCTCCATAAGCATACGCGCATACCTTGATATCCCAGGGCAGCTGGTAGCTCATTTCATCAAGCTGGTCCTCGGTGAATGTCTGGGAAACCATTCCCATAAATTCCTCAAAATCCATTTGTTCCTGAGAAAACAATTTTGGCGTAAAAACAAAGAAAAGTAAGAGCGTAACGATAATTGATGATAGATATTTTGCTTTCATAACATTAATAGTTAAAATTTGACTAATCCTGTTGCTTACCCAGCGGAGAGGGTGGGATTCGAACCCACGTTAGCGTTACCGCTAAAACGGTTTTCGAGACCGTCCGATTCAACCACTCTCGCACCTCTCCCGGATTAAAAACTCGGATCAGAAACCCCGGACAATCCGTGAGAGAATTGCCCAAAGATAACTACTTTATTTTATTATGTCAAGCAAAATTTAGTTAAAGCTATGCTTTAGTAGAACTTAGTTTTTTGCCTATTTTTGAGATAGTTTGACTAATCTAAAAGCGAATAAGAACGAAATATACAGAAGAATCGATGCCGCTTTAGCTAAAATCACGCTAAAATAGCTCATTTTTATGTAATCTGAAACATAAATATTAATAAAAAATAAGGCTCCGGCAACTAAAGCTGCCTTAGCAATCGATATCCAGTCATATGGAATATGAAACGTTTTTTGAGAAAAAATATACAACACAATGAACATTATCATATACGATAAAAGCGTTGCAAGCGCCGCGCCCTTTATTGAAAGCGCTGGTATCAGAATAAAATTTAATATTACATTGCTTGCCGCGCCTATAGCGGAAGAAATAATGAGATATTTTATTTTATTTTCAAAATATGAAGCGACGTTTAAATTTGTATATAATCCAAAGAACAGGTATGCTAATAATACATATGGAATTATACCGATTCCGCCCCAGTATTTTTCATCAAGTATACTGACAGAAGAAATTTTAAATTTAATCAGATCGTTCACAAAAAAACTTATTAGCATGAACAGGAAGAATCCTGCGTAACAAAAATATGAAAATATCTTAGAGAAAATTTCCTTGTTCTGTTTATCATCTTTTAAGTTCAGAAAAAAAGGCGTCCATGCCGTACGGAAACCCAGTATAAGCAGGTTCATCACAACGCCTATCCTGTAACATGCCGAATAAATTCCAACCTGCCCGGAACCTTCGAAATGTTCAATGATAAACCTGTCGATAATATCCATACACATAAGGAACAAGCCGTAAAACAGAAAAGCTGTTCCGAACTTAAGAAGCGTCTTCAGCTTATCTTTATCAATTTTGAATACGAAATACTTAGCAGATGGAACAAATGCCAGCACAAATAAGAACGAATAAGCAATAATATAGGAATAGAATACTGACTCAATACCGGCTTTCAAATACATGATAAAAAACAGGTTTGCCAGAACATTAATGGTCATTACAATAAGATTGATAGCAGTATAGAGCTTTGAACGCTGCAGCGAATTGAGAAGTATCATGGGTATTCTTGCAAGGCAATCCACAATCAACAATACAGCTATGATCCTTATAAAATTACCGTGATTTTCGTTTCCCACTATCAGCTTCGCAAGAGGCGCCGAGAAGATAAATATTATTATACTGAATACAAATGAGGCCATGAAGAGCACGATTAGAGTCGAGCTGAATACCCGCTTCTTTTCATCATCTGTTTTCGCTTCGATGAAGAATTTCTGGAATGAGGTTTCCATACCGAACAGATAAAATATAACGACAAACATCCAGAAGGAATAGAAGAGAGAGTATTCCCCATACTCTGCCGGCGCGAAATAATATGTATAGAGCGGCAGCAGCAGGAACGGCATCAGCCTGTTTAAAAAATAGCCGATGCTGTAAACCAGCGTATCAGAAAATATTCTTCTTATATAATGTTCAGCCAAATAAAGTCCTAATCCCCGTGAAAGTGGGGATCTTGATTAGTTTATTTCTTATGCTTGCGGTCTTTAATACACAATTTTTAATTTATTCGGATTTCCTACTGGATTCCCGCCTTCGCGGGAATTATGTTGGCAGTCAAATAATACTCCATCATCTTCCCAAAAACTGATTTATACGAATGATACTTATCCACCCATGCACGTGACTCATTTCTCTTATTCATCCTAAGTTTTTCATCATCAATTAATTCTATTAATTTATCCGCTATGTTATCCGCATCAGCAATAACAAACGGATTTTCAGGCAGCCACTCATCCATGCCGCAGTTCATTGCGGTGATAGTGGGAAGTCCCATGGATAGCGTCTCAAGCGAGTTAATTCCGTAACCTGTGCCTCCCCTGTTGCCGATCTGGTCAATCGCAATATGGCATGTGTATTTCGTTCTTATTACCTCTTCCCGCGGCATATTCTCCAATAGAATAAACTCAATATCTCTACTCTTTTTCACTTTCTCAATTGCCGTCAGAATTTCCGGCGTCCCTTTTATAATTCTGTGTGTAGGCGAATGCACGATCCTTAGCTTTGCATTTTCTTTCTTATTGTACTCTTCATCTGGAATATACTTTATGGCTGTATTATCAAACGGAAAGAAAAGAAAATTTATATTTGGATGACGAAGAGTGTGGTCATATTCAAATGTAAGATTCAAATCAGATAGTTCATCCATCTCCTTAACTATTCCCCTCGTCCTTAAGTCATCCCCAAAATAGCAGTTAATGATTTTCTTCCCTTCTTTTTTCCACTTCTTTGCTAATCTGGAATCAGCATAGTAATCCATGCCGCTGTCGAAATGGATTATATTGAAACCATCAGGGTTTAGCCCTTCCAATGCATCCAGAAACTTCTTCTCATTCTTTTTTTCTCTCAGGCTGCGGTAGAATTTCTCCAATAAATTCTTGGGCGCAAACTCCGGCATGTGTTTCCACTTATCAATATTCTTATCGCTCATCTCGTCATGCAGACTTGATTGCTTGAACTCGCGCCACAGCATTGCCAGCCGGCTTCTGGGCAGCGGCAGGTCAAGACATACATCTTCGGGAAAATTGAAAGGAATTTTGTATAGAGTTAAAAGCCTTGAAGGCAAACCGAACATGTTCTGCATCTGCATAACATTATACGGCACGCCGGCGGTATTTTCAGGAGCGATATGGAGAACTTTATTTGTCATTGAGACTTTTTCAAAAATCTTCTCTCTGCACGCAGCTATTCGGAATGCTCTGCCAGCCCTGGCACTGGCGCTCAAGCTCTTTGCGGAAATCCACGAACATCATTCTCTGGTCATATTCAACGTCCGGAGCGACTTTCTTTATAGTATTAACCAGCGCTTTTTTGAACTGCTCATCTAGCGCATATACCACTTCTTCAATTTTGATTTTTGCCATTTATCTTTAATTATTAATAAATGTTAATATATATATAAATATAGCAAAGCGCGCCGACACTTAAAATTATAAACGGGTTGCATTACTTTAAACATTAATGTCTCCACCCCCTTGTGTTCCCCCTGTCAGGCCTGCCTGCTGCAGGCAGGGGGAAATGAATAAAGGCTCGCTCAAAAAAAAATCTGAAGATAATCCCGTCTCCCCCTAGCAGGGGGAGAGGCGCACCTATGGTGCGCAGAGGGGGTGGGAATTCGATATAGCGAAGCGCACCGACACTTAAAATTATAAACGAAATACACAAAGTAAAAATGAAGCCTATAGATTTGCCTGTTTGATATGTTTTGGAAGCAATGTGTACAATGCAAGGGGTATCAGGATTAAAAATATTGTTAGCGCTTTATCAATTTCATTCATCCTCGCAATAATAAAAAAAGCTATTACATAAAACGCAGGAATAACTGTTAACAAATTTCTTTTAAGGAATTCAGGTTTTGATTTGAAATCTTTCAATGCAAAAAACAATAACGGTACAATTGTCAAAGCCCACAATACAATGAATCCCGGATTATGCATATTAAATATCATGTCTTTGCGTTCCGCCCATGTATTAAGGTCCGATGCCGGGCTCGTCCCCCTGAAAAGGAAGATCAATGCATACACAACTGCAAATGTCAAAACAAATGAGATAAACTTCAGCCACATTTTAGATGATGCAAGGTTTTTTCTTTCTCCAAGAAACCAAAATAAAATAAGCAGAATACTTTGCAGCTCGTTAAAAGCTCCAATAATTAACAGCAGGTAAAGATAATTTACTTTTTTGGTATTTATAAAATAGAATCCCAGCGCCATTATGCCTGCTGTGGTTAAATCACCCAGTGTGTCCCAGCCCGTCAGACAAAGTAATGCAATAACCGCTAACAAAAGCGCCCCGATAATTACGCCAGAGCTATCAAACCAAACGGATAAATATTTTGTAACCGAAAAAAGAAGAAACCCAAAGACAAGAATATTCTGAATGAAGTAAGCAAGTAAAAAAGATGACTTTACCGGAAGTATTAATTTAAATACAGTAAAATAAACCTGCGTCATAAATGGATTCAGCAAACGGTATTTGTACGGGTGCTCAATGGTATTGTTTACAATGGCGGCGTGACGGTCAAATCTTAGATCATAATTCGGCGCGTCTAATTTCAGCGTAACATAATAAGCCAGCAGAAGCGCCGCGAAAATAATCAGGAAATATAGACTCTTGTTATTTTTCAACCGTCAATGTTAGTTTTGTTCAGAGTATCACATCGCTTGGCAGGTCCAGGTAAAAAGTATCACGCAATATCCCTCTTGCGCCGAAATTCTCTTTGAAACGCCCCAGTCCCCAATTTGGATCCATATTAACCGTGAATAATCCGAAATCCAGAAAGTCCAGTCCCCTGTGAATGCTGTCTTTGATTATTGTATAGAACAAAAGATTAACCGCCCTGTAGTTCTGGTAATTGGGGTCGTGGCTAATATAAAAAACAAGCACAACTTTTTCATTGCAATAAAAATTTACCACTCCGGCAATCATCTTGTCTTTCAAATAAGCGCCAACCAGTTCTATTTTTCCGGGGAATAGTTTCTTCAGTTTAAGAAGTTCCTCCAGCGTGTGCGCAGGCTGTACGTTATGCCTCATAGCTAGATTATTCTTCAGAATGTGGTAATACTCCGCATAGTCTTCCGACTTCCTTATTTCAACTCCAAGCTTCTCCGCTCTTCTTACGGCTGTACGCGATTCGGGCTTGAACATTTTAAGCACATCATTTTCATCTATGTCCAGGCTAACAACGCTAGATACCTCTCTTTTTACATACATGAATCCGCTTTTCATGAAAGCAAAATCCACATAATTATTATACCTCTTCTGGTATACAAACGGCGAGTGCGTTATCATTATCCGCTCAAACTTATTTTTGATGCAGAAATTAATAAGGCTCTCGGTCAGGTCGAACGATTGCTTCAGGCTAAGGCTGTCTTTATACACAAACCCGCCGTATGATGCGCCCTGGTGCGAAATAAACGTAACCAGGCCGTCCCTTTTAACCTCGGCTGCCGTTATCACCGCAACTATCTTTTTATTATCTTTAAATAGTAAAGATGAGTCTTTGAATTTGTTTGCCGGGTGATATGATAAAAATTTCCTCGTCTGGAAAATCGTCCCGTTGCTGGAAGAAGCTACAAAATCTTCCCAATCATTAAGATGTTTCTTCTCGTATCTTATAACGTCCATACATCTCCCCGAAAATATTTAGAATGAAGCCCCTAGTGTAAATGTGTGACTGTTGCCAAGTGAATATTTGTAAGGAACAAATGCATAATCTAAGTTGAATGATTTATACTTCAACCCAATTCCCGTTGTAAGAGTCCTGTCATCGTAACCTGACTGGTATCCTGCCCTGATTGCCAGGAAATTCTTATAAACAAACTCAGCGCCGGCGTTGGCATGGAACGTTCCGCCGTTTAATACTTTGTACCCGTCGGCCGCTATTCTCAAACCGCTGGTTATATTTGGAAAGTCCAATAAATACGAACCGCCAAATCTTATTGAGGTAGGCAGTACGGTCGCTGTGTTTCTCAATGCGTTCATGCTTCCAACGTTTGCAAGCGATACGCCCAGCGAAAGTTTCTTGTTTGAATATAATCCGCCGAAATCAAATGCATAGCCATCGGCGTTATCAATATATATCTTTTCGAATAAGAATTTAGCCGTAACGCCAAACTGGAACATATCGTTAATTTTATAAGCGCCCGATAGTCCAATAGCAAAATCCTGCGCGTCAAAAGTTCCCAAAGGCGCTCCCGGAATTTCCCTTATTTGGATATCGCTGATAGAGGTATTATTTATGCTGAGCCCTAAAGCGATCTTTTTAAATTTAACCTTGCCCGCAAAATATTCCGTCCTGATACCGAGAATATTCTCATTGTGCATAAACAGAACGTTTACGTTATCGCCTCCCAATAATGCGGCAGGATTGTAATTTGTCGCCGATGCATCGTCAATATCAGACACTACCGCTTCGCCAAGCGATATTGCGCGGGAAGTTACCCCAAGCTTTAAAAAAGATAAACCTGTGTTTGCCGCCCCGTCATTTTGCGCGTTTGCAATTACCGGCACCAGTATCAATAATGATATTAAAAAATATTTCTTCATTTAATAATTTAACTTCTACCTTATCTTAAATACCGCAGTTAACGTCTGGAACGGCTCGTTTGAGTATGGTTCCATGATAAATGCGTAATCAATTCCCACAATATACGATTTTAAAGGGATTTGATAACCAACTCCGAAATTCACATCAGTGTTTCCGAATTTATCCGTAGCTTTCAGGTCAAACCTGTCAAAGCCCGCCCTTAGCTTCAGGAATTTTATCGGGCTCACTTCAGCGCCCATCCTTATCACATCTGTAACCGATTTGTAATCAGTTCCGTCCTGGTTCACTGTTTGCGAGCTGTTCTCAAAGTCAATTGAAACAACTCCAAAATCTTTCGGAAGCAGGTATGAAACGCCTAGATTTATCAGAACAGGGAATTTGTTTGTCGTCGTGGCGCCGTTTTCATTATATATGCTCGATGTGCTCCATTTGTACTGCGAATTAATATCTTTAATGGCTAACCCTATGTTCACCCTGTTGCTTGCTTTAACTATCGCGCCGATATCAAATCCCAGAGAAGTTGATTTTACCCCGTCATATAACTTGGAATAATAAAGCTTGAATCCGACCCCAAGCGCAACATTCGGCGAAACCCTAATTGAAGGCGCGAACATAAACTGGTTTTCGTTTGTAGATATCGTTCCTATCGGGAAACCGTCGCCGTCGCGCGAATCAATATTAGATACGCCTGCGTTGATCCATGAAAAAGTTATACCCGCCCCGCCGTCTGTCTGTTTAGGCAGCTTGAAGTTCTTTGTATAGCTGATAAAGTTCATTGTCCGGTCAAGCGACATAAACGAATGCCCGAAATTTATAAGGTGGTCATCCTGGAACGCTGAGACGGCCGGGTTATAATAACCCATAACATCGCCTGTTATAACAGATGTCATGGCGTTACCCATACCCATGCCGCGCGCGCTGAAGCCCAAACGCGAGAACGAACCGGGCAGTCCGCCAAGCTGCGCAAACGAAACATTTGCCGCTGTCAGAAAAAATAATATTAAAAATATTTTTTTCAATTTATATTAAGATATTCTGCAATTAAAATTTATAAACTAATCCATTAAACAAACTAAAAGAAAGTTCCCTGTATCCTCTATCCCTGAAAAGAGAAAACCGCGCTGAATAAGTTAGCTCCGATTGAAAACTCACTTTGCCAAAATTCAGATAAATACCGCCGCCAACTTCCGGCCCAAGTAATAACCTGTTATAGCTCCCGATTCGTTGATCATGGATATATGATGTAAATCCTCCCATCGTATCTACTTTATTATAGTAACCTGAAAGCCATTCATGAACAGGCTGTATTGACCCTGTTATTCCGCCGGTAAAATAAACAGGATTTGAATCCCTGTTTTTCGATAAAAAATAATTTGCTTTCAAACTGAACATATATGAATTGAAAGTCTTATAATGACTTGTATAATAAAACTCATCAAGGGCATTATTTGATATTAAACTTGACAAGTTTGCTAAATAACGATATGAAATATCAAACTGCAATTGTTTATTATAATCGTACGAAACAGAAAGCAATAAATTACAAATATCGGTCAACCTCGAATAGCTGTTATAATTATTGATTGATGATATAACATAACCCGCTCTGAAAGATAACTTTTTTAAAAAGCCTGTATTACTGCTGTCCTGCGATTGTGTTGTCAAAGAACAAAGAAAAACTAAGATACAAATAAAGATAACGTTTTTGGATTTCATTTCTTATCCTCCGCAATGTTTAGTATTTAAGAATTATAAAATCGTTATATATTGTTATCTAATATATTCTCCCCGGATTTTTAAAATTCATAAACCAACCCGTTTAACAAGTTGAACGAAAGTTCGCGGTATCCCGTGTCAACAAATGTTGAAAATCCTGCAGAGAATGTAAACTCTGATTGAAAATTTATTTTACCTAACTCCAGGAACATTCCAGCTCCAAATTCAGGTCCCGACAGGAACCGCGTGTACTTTCTCAAATCTGTCACAGTGTAATTGACGCCAAGAGATTCAGCATATTCATTATGTACCTGTTGAAGCGCCGCTGAAATACCTCCGGTTAAATAAAATCGTGCCCATACTTTTTTACCAGAGATAAAATAATTTGCCTTTACACTCAACAGGTGCGAATTATAATTCTGATAAAGTTCTATAACGTGGGACCAATATTGATCCCCTTCACGGAATCCCCCCTGGCTTCGGGATAGATCATTCATATACCTGTACATAAAATCGATCTGAGTACGGGAGCCGAATGATAAAGAAACTGAACCGAAAAAATTAATATTGTCGCTTATATTTGAATATCCTCTGTAATTATTAACAGCAGACATTTCAATTCCGATTCTTATATTTATTCCATTAAGAATATTTGGACTGGCGCTATCCTGCGCAACTGACGTCAAAGAACATATTGAAACCATGATACATACTAAAATAACGTTTTTGGAATTCATTATTTTCCTCAAATAGTTTAGTTCGGGAAAACGTTAAATTGACGTATGTAAACTTATTTATCTATATTTTTATTTTTTGTTTTACTCACTTCGCCCCCTCTCCATTTGGAGAGGGGGACGGGGGGTGAGGCAATACACTCATTGTAAAACTAAGATCTTTCCCCACGAAACTGTTTGCTTATCGATTTCGATGCGGTAGAAATAAACTCCGTTTGCGACCTGCATTCCGTCATCGCGCCTGCCATCCCATGTTGTCCATATCACATTCGTTTCTGAGCGCTGAGCGTTCTGCAAAACTGTTCTCACATAATTCATACCAAAATCAAATATCTTAACAGTAACGTTTGCGCCTGCCTTGCCTGTCTTAAAAAATATTCTGCATACTTCCAGATTTGGCTGAAACGGATTTGGCGCAGCGTAAGTATCAGTAGTTGAAGACAGCGCATGGACTGCGCGGAAAATCTTCCATTTGTTAACCCACGGACTGAATGACGAATCAACAGTACGGCAAAGCCCGTCGCCGCTGCCTACCCAAACTGAATCACTTTGAGCGCCTGCCGAGTAAAAGAACGTTGTATGTATCTGGTCCCTCAGTTCTTCATCATATATCACCGATGGCGACGACCAACCAAAATTGCCCGGGGCAAAATAACTTCTCCAGATTCCATTATCAGTTGCTACATAAACCACTGAATCTTTAAATCCAAAATTATGTGAAAACACAGCGTCGTCTTTTAGCGTGTTCGCCCAGTTTGCGCCCTGATTTGTTGTGTAGCTGACTGCTGCAAACTGCCCCTCGCCGTTGATATTATCGCCAATATTAGTGGCTCCCCAAATTATGCTTTTGCCTCCATATTTTTGCGGTTTAAGTGCTACAACAAAGTCGCCGGATATACCGGAACCTAATCCGGTATTTTTATAACTATACTTACGCCAGCTTATGCCCCAATCTGTTGACTTATTTATTCCGTTCGCCGTACCAACATAAATAGTCGAATCATTTTCCGAGCAAACAGAAAATCCTTTATGATTATCATTACCTCCGTTGGACGGGTCTCTTGGATTATACTGGAAATTATATGTCCCGCCGGGATAAATGCTGTCAAGGTTATCAGGCGGCAGTAATACTCTGCTAAACGTTCTGCCGTTATCAATAGATTTACGGAACTCGCCCGCCCATGAAGCTATCCAGATCACAATTGAATCTGTAGTTAAGTTTTTCCGCGTGATGGATATATCATACGATAAGTTGTCTTCGGGTACAACTATCGGTAGAGCATATATTGTGTTATTGCCGTAAATAATAGTATGCTGCGATGTATCGGGCTCCATCGGCTGAGGATATGCGTTCCAGGTGTTTCCGTAATCGGATGATACTTTTATTCCTGTTCCGGTAGGCACGTCAGCGCCATTAATGGTTTGCGAAACGGCTGTTGAGACCACCACCCAATTATTATATACCGCTATACCTGCGACGTCGTCAGTTCCAAACGGAGCTGAGCCATAATAATTCATGAAGTTATTTCCATTGTCATAAGTTTTGCAGACTCCCTTGCCGGTGCCGAACCATATTGTATCGCCGACCACTATTATATCGCTTATGAAATTAGATATAATATTGGATGCCGTCACAACCGACCTGACCGGCGACCCGAATACTATTTTGTTATCCGAAACAGCCTGCGTCTTATTCAATTTTATTGACGGCGAGATCTTAAAATTTTTTGGAAGCGTTTGAGCGTATGCGCTATTGCATGCGTATAAAGCAATAGCGACAAAAATAATATTTAAAAGATACTTTTTCATTAGTTATGCACAAAAATTGAATCAATCAATATGTTACTCGTATCACCCGAACGGTCAAGAGCATAGAAAAAATACTTATAATAACCAAGTGAGTCAGGAGCGCCTGCAAGCAATCTTGTAAAAGTTCCGTCATTAGCAACGCTGTCTCCACTGACAGAATTGAAAGGCGGTATAAGGCAGCAGCTTCCATCATCCAGTAAATCATAATTATTCTGCAAGGGCTGTCCGAGGGGATAGTATCCCTTGTATGTTACATGCAAAATATCACACTGTCCGTCTGGATCGGTAACATTTACTCTAAATATAAAAGGAGTAATTTGGCCCCTTAATGCATCATGCGGAGTTACAAACAAATTGGAAATTACCGGGTGCAAACCATCGAGATTTTTAATGTTAAAATTCTGCGTAATAATATTGCTGCTTAAACCTGGCTGAGTCTTGGCTAAGAAATCAGATTTATAATCCCCTACAAGCCTGCAGTCCATGATAAAATTAATATAACCGGAATATTTTCCATCGTTGGCTACTGTATCAGGTAAATTGCCATCATCTTTAAGTACAAAAACTCTAACCAGTCCGTTTGGATCGGTAACTGTAACTGTTACTGTGCCGATGGGGTCAACAGATTGAACCGTTGCAACAGCTACTGATTTTACAGAATCCGAAAAGATCAAAGATGGACTTATTAAAGTATTACTGATAGTAGGGAGGTTCAAAACCGGGTCTATTACTGTAGGGTCGTCCTTCTCACAGGACATAATAAGAACTGAAAATATTAATAACAGGAAATAATATTTTAGGTTGTTCAAACTACGGCGATTTAATTCAGAAAAATGTAGCTGTATGCGATAGGCTAAATTAGGTTGTTATAGTATGATTTTCAATATAAAAGATTACTTCAAAATTAACGCTTATTTATTAAAAAACAAGTAAAAATTGGCGCCTAAGGCGCCATCCCCGCGAAAGCGGGGATCTATCCTATCAGGTTAGTGTGCAGGCTCAACACTGCTTCATTGTACCCAACGGCAATTATTGCTACAATTTATCCTGAGTCACAATCTGCCGTTGGCGGACAGTTTGGGACTCGAACCAACTAACTATTCAGTAATTCTTTAAACCGTTAAAACGGTTTTGAAATTTTCGGATTTAACAAGCCCTACGACTAAAGTCGCGGGCTAAAACCCACATTTCAATCAAAACTACTTTAGCGGTTTACTCTTCCGGAATTGGATTGAAGCCCGCATGTTATTCATTCTTTGTGTCTTGGTGACTTCGTGGCACGTTTTATTTTTATTACAGCTCCGCTTCTCTGCTCCTCTGTGGTTGTGTATGTATCAAAAGCTAAACTTCAACCCGTTGAATAAATAATACGTCGCCTTGGGAACATCCGGAAATGGCGCCGACTCGTATCTGTAACTAAATCCAGTTGCAAACTTCAGCGCTCCCGTTATCTTGAAATTCAGATCTGTTTGAGATGCGATTCTGTAATCGGCCCTTATGGCTTTAACGTTAGGCTGGTAATAAGTTGTATGTATCAGCTCAAGCTTGCCCAGATCTAAAGTAAAAGTTAGATAGCTGCTTATCCTGTGCGTTCTGTTGAAAATAGTTTTTTCAATATTCTCTTCATACTCATACATATATAGCGCTGCTATATACATTCTCAGCGTTTTGTTATCGCATA
>CAZMRG010000085.1:0-10553 GCA_964568655.1 uncultured Ignavibacteriales bacterium
GCGTCACGAGGTGTGGCAATATGTTTTCGAGACCTAACGGCAATCTTCCGGCAGATTTCTTCAATTTATTTTTCACGTTTAAATTATTTAAACCCCATTTTGCTGATTTTGAACGGTTTTTGGCTTTTTTAGGATACTTTTAACAGCTAATATTGTACTGTTGCGGATTTGCAATGAACGAAAACTAATATGAGGATAAGTTATGAATGAGAAAAGTTTCAATGCCTACCAAATGGCCCAGGCTCAGTTTGATAAAGTAGCAGATATTTTATCGCTAAACCAACCCAGCAGGCAATTATTAAGAGAACCATTACGTGAATATCATTTTAGTATTCCTGTCAGAATGGATGACGGAACAACTAAAATATTTAAAGGCTTTAGGGTCCAGCATAATGACGCTATCGGACCCTGTAAAGGCGGTATTAGATTTCATCCTATGGAAACTATCGACACAGTGCGCGCGCTTTCGATGTGGATGACATGGAAATGTGCGGTAGTTGGAATACCCCTTGGCGGCGGAAAAGGCGGAGTCATTTGCGACCCGCATAACCTGAGCCTCAGGGAACAGGAACTTATCTGCAGAGGATGGATAAGACAGGTCTCTAAAAACGTAGGGCCGTTAAACGATGTTCCGGCTCCCGATATGATGACTAACGGACAGCATATGATGTGGATGCTCGATGAATTTGAAGTAATTAAAGGCTCCAAATACCCGGGCTTTATTACAGGGAAACCTGTCGGGCTGGGCGGTTCGCTTGGCAGAACAGAAGCCACCGGCTATGGAGTTGTTTACACTTTAAGAGAACAGCTTAAAAGACTTAACATTAAAATAGAACAGACAACCGCAAGCATCCAGGGATTTGGAAACGTAGCTCAGTATGCGCTCCAGCTTTACACTCTTATGGGCGGCAAAGTGATCTGCGTTTCATGCTGGGACCAGGCCGATAAGAAATCATATACCTTCCGTAAAATGTCGGGCATTGGTTTTGATGAGATGATGAAAATGACCGATAAGTTCGGCGGCATAGATAAAAACCAGGCCAAAGCCAAAGGTTACGAAATACTCGAAGGCGACGCATGGATAGAACAGGACGTGGATATATTAATTCCCGCGGCTATGGAAAACCAGGTTCGCGGCGATAATGCCGTTAAGATATCAAAGAAAGTAAAAGTTATGGTTGAAGGCGCTAACGGGCCGACAACTCCGGAAGCCGATAAGATACTTCTTGAAAAAGGAATATTTGTAATTCCTGACTTCCTTGCTAATGCGGGCGGAGTGACATGCAGTTATTTTGAACAGGTGCAGTGCAACATGAACTATTACTGGACAAAAGACGAAGTGTTAAGCAAACTTGATACTATTATGTCGACTGCTTTTGCCGATGTGTATGATACTTCGGTGAGCAGAAAACTAAGCCTCAGGGATGCGGCGTACGTAATATCCATAAGCAGGGTTGCGCAGGCTTGCACCGATAGAGGATGGATATAAATCTAAAAGGTTGACTTTTTGTATATTTAGCTCTAAAAGCCAGTTATTATACTGGCTTTTTATTTCCCCGTAAATCGGCTGCCCAAGCGTGTGCGCCTGAGCGGGCGCTGCTGAGGGATAAGTAATCGATTCAGGATTTTGCAGAAGTTCAGCAAAAAAAAATTTAAATATGGCCGGCACAAATGAAATAGAATTTTTCTCGGGCTTTTACAGGGGCTCATTCAGTTCCGGCCCCGATTTTTATCTAATCGGCGGCGGCGAAATCGGAGGGAAAGCTTCCGGTTTGGCGTTCATAAAGAAAATTGTTTCGCAAAAATTAAATACTTCGAAATATCCGAATATAGATTTTGTAGTTCCTAAAACCGCTGTGCTTCGAACAGGCGCTTTTGAGGCTTTCATGAAAAGAAATTCGCTTTCAGAGATAGCGCTCTCCGGTATCGATGAAAATTCTATCGCATGGGATTTCCAGAAAGGCTCTTTACCCGCTGAGCTGGTTGGTGACTTAAGAGATATTATCATTGATGATACAAAGCCGCTTGCGATCAGGTCCTCAAGCATGCTTGAAGACAGCCTATCGGAACCGTTCGCCGGTATCTATAACACAAAGATGATCGCCAATAACTCGCCTTCATCCGATGAAAGATTCAGGAAGCTGAACGAAGCGATAAAATTTGTTTATGCCTCAACTTATTCCAATGCCGCAAAAAGTTATTTTGCCTCTATTGATAAAGATATAGCCTCTGAACAAATGGCGGTATTGATACAGGAAGTTGCAGGCAGCAGGCATAAAGGAAGATTTTATCCGCAGATATCAGGAGTTGCGAGGTCATACAATTATTATCCCACGGGAAATTCGGTAGCTTCAGACGGCGTTGTAAACCTGGCTATAGGGCTTGGTAAAGCGATCGTTGACGGCGGTATTTGCTGGGTTTATTCTCCGCGGTACCCGGTTGCGCCATCGCCATTTGCGGACCCGGGTGAATTGATGAAAATGACCCAGAACAATTTTTGGGCCGTTAACACCGATCTGATCATGAGCCATGAACCAACTAAAGAAGATGAATTTCTTATATCATGCACGCTTGCCGAGGCGGAAGAAGACGGTATTCTTGATAATACAGCTTCAACGTTTGTGGCATCATCCAATAAAGTAGTGATGGGGATTGGCAACACTGGTCCCCGTATAATCGACTTTGCGCCGCTATTGAGACTCAACACTTCCGGCTTCAATGATTTTTTAAATGATCTGATCAAAGTGTGCGAAGATGAAGTGAAAAATCCCGTTGAAATAGAATTCGCCGTTGATATCGACGATACAACCGATAAAATTACATTTAGTCTGGTTCAGCTGCGCCCGATGATGGTTTCAAAAGAGAAAGTTGTTTTAAATATCGAAGAGCTTCCGGCTGAAGAAATAATTGTATTCTCTGAGCGTGCGCTTGGGAATGGCGTTAGAAATGAAATTTCAGATGTAGTATATTTAAAGAAGGAAAGCTTCGATCTGGCAGATAGTATGAAGATCGCGAAAGAACTTGAACAGGTCAATTCGTCGCTTTTAAAAGAAGGCAAAAAAATGCTGTTGATAGGTTTCGGAAGGTGGGGCAGTTCAGACCGATGGCTGGGCGTGCCTGTAACGTGGGGGCAAATATCATCAGCCCGCGCAATAGTAGAGCAAATGCTGCCCGGCATTAATATCGACCTTAGCCAGGGCTCGCATTTTTTCCATAACCTGCTTGCTTTCCGCGTTCCGTACTTCTGCTTAAAAGGGACGGATGATAGTATTGACTGGCGGTGGCTTGATAGCCAGCCCGTTATGTACGACAGCAAATACGTTAAACATGTAAGAACCCTGAAGCCGGTCACAACAATGGTTGACGGGACATCGGGCAAAGGAGTGATAATGAAATGAAAGAACAAAAAGACGACATGCGGGCTATCGTAAGAGAGCTTGAAGAAAGAGCTAAAGAGCTTAACTGTCTTTATAAAATTGAAGACGCTTTAAACCAGTACCAGCATGATACCGACAAAGCTTTCAACGATGTGGTAAATGCGATACCTGCCGGCTGGCAATTCCCGGATATTACCAGGGTAAAGCTCGAGTTAGAAGGAGAGGTCTACCACTCAGCCGGTTTTGAGGAAAGCGCATGGGCGCTTAGTTCAAAAATTATGATACATGATGCGGAAGCGGGCAGCATCAAAGTATATTACATTTCACCCAAGCCGGGATTTGACGAGGGCCCGTTCCTTAAGGAAGAAAGAAAGCTGCTTGATACAATCGCCGAAAGGATATCCAATTTTGTTATTCATAAAGAATCATCGCTGCTTCTTTCAGAGCTTGATGAGATAAAAGATAAATCAATTGACCCTGCAAAGCATAAATGGAAAGTAATTCTTGAAATGCTGAAAAGGACGGATATTGTTTTATTCAACGCTATAATAAGGAAGCTCCTTCATTATTTATGCTGGCAGGAAATTGAAGAAGCCGAAGAACTTCTCCGCAGGTCAAGCGCCGGGCAAAGAAAACCTGATGATGGCAACTATTTTGATGAGAATAAACCCATGGAAAAAAAGTCTCTTGATAACCATGCGTTTGTTTCAACCGTGATAAGGTTGACCGAAGAGAATCTCAGGGATGAAGAAATATTATCGAAACTGCAGAAGTGGATATACGAAGATAAATGCGGCGGACTGCTGGAAGCTGTTGAAACAATGGAGACCTCGTTAAACGATATCGCCGAAGCGCTGAGAAAATATTACCCCATCATCAGGGAAGAGGAAATATCTTCATCGATGGAAAAAGGGCTCAAAGTTTCATTGCTGCGAAGGTTCTTCACCGGCCAGGTTGAATTCATTTCTATCGCTAAAGATTATGTTGATATATCCGACTTCTATGAGCTGATAGATAAAATTATATTGCCCGCTAAAAGCTATGGCAAGCTTGGCGGTAAAAGCGCGGGGCTGTTTCTTGCGTCCAAAGTTCTGGAAAAATACAAAGACAAATCTCAGATCGCCCGCGATATCAAATTTCCGAAAACATGGTACATTCCATCGGACGGCTTAACGCATTTTATGCACTTCAACCAGCTTGAAGATGTTATCGAACAAAAATATAAAGAGATAGAAGCGATAAGAAAAGAGTATCCGCATATTGTTCAGCTTTTTAAAAACTCCGAATTCCCGCCGGAATTTATTAACGGTCTCTCGGTCGCGCTTGATGATTTTGGTAATTCGCCGATAGTAATCCGCAGCTCCAGCCTTCTTGAGGACCAGATAGGTTCCGCGTTCTCAGGAAAATATAAAAGTTTGTTTGTGGCTAACCAGGGCACAAAAAAAGAAAAGCTTGACGCGCTGATGGACGCAATTGCCGAGGTTTATGCTTCCACTTTCGGGCCGGATCCTATTGAATACAGGGCCGAAAGGAATCTCCTCGATTTTCATGAGGAAATGGGAATTATGATACAGGAAGTTGTCGGCTCGAAAGTTAAGGATTATTATTTCCCAAGCTACGGAGGCGTCGCTTTCAGCAATAACGAATTCAGGTGGTCGCCCAGAATAAAACGCGAGGATGGTTTGATCAGGCTCGTACCGGGACTTGGCACAAGAGCGGTTGACAGATTAAGCGATGACTATCCTATACTTGTAGCCGCCGGAAATCCCGGGTTAAGGGTTAATGTGTCGTTTGAAGAAAAATTGCGGTACACGCCCAAGTTTTGCGACGTGATAAATCTGAAGACAAATGAATTCGCCACTATGCGCTTTCGCGAGCTGCTCACTGAAGTTGGTTATGAATATCCGAAGATAAACAGCCTGGTCTCCGTTTTGAATGAGGACCATTTTACGCAGCCATTCGGCTTTAATATCGATTTTGAGAGATCTGAATTAGTGGCCACGTTTGACGGGCTGATAGGCGATTCTGATTTTATATCCACTATCAAATTTCTTCTGCAAACGCTGCAAAAAGAGCTTATCTATTCTATTGATATTGAATTTGCATCAAACGGAAAAGATTTTTATCTCCTCCAGTGCAGGGCGCAGAGCATGACCAAAGCCACTTTGCCCGACCCGATACCGAGAGACATCCCCGAATCTAAAATTATTTTCAGCGCTAATAAATATATTTCAAACGGAAAAGTGCCGGAAATAACTCATGTAGTATATGTTAATCCGGATGAATACAATAAAATTGAAACAAGGGAAGAGCTCCTGGAAGTGGGGCGCGCAGTCGGCAAGCTGAACAAAATTCTTCCGAAAAGAAAATTTATATTGATGGGCCCGGGCAGGTGGGGCAGCCGCGGCGATATTAAGCTTGGCGTGAACGTTACGTATTCCGATATCAATAATACAGCTATGCTTATTGAGATCGCGAAGAAAGTCGGGAACTACACGCCTGATCTTTCTTTTGGCACGCACTTTTTCCAGGACCTGGTGGAAGCTAATATAAGATACCTGCCGCTTTACCCGGATGACCCCGGTACTTTGTTCAATGAAGCATTTTTCAGAAAGAACCCGAACATATTAAAAGAGCTGCTTCCTGAATTTGAGGCTCTGTCTGATATTATCACTGTGATAGACGTCCCTTCGTGCGAAGACGGAAAAGTAATGAAAGTTCTCACCAACGGCGATATTAACGAGGCGGTTTCATTTCTGCGCGATCCGCGCCAGTATGACGATAAGATCGACAGAGAATATGACAATACAGAGCTGATGCCAAGCGGCCACTGGAAATGGAGATATAATATGGCCGAGGTAATTGCCGGGAGCATTATGCCCGGCGAGTTCGGCGTAAAAGCTATTTATATTTTCGGCAGCTCCAAAAACGCAAGCGCGGGGCCGGGAAGCGATATTGACATGCTGGTTCACATTGACGAAAATTCATCTGAACTTGAAATGCTGAAAACGTGGCTGGATGGATGGAGCAGGTGCCTTAGCGTAACCAATTACCTGAGAACCGGCTATAAAACCGATGGACTGCTTGACGTGCATTTTGTTACCGATGAAGATATCAAAAATAAAAATTCTTATGCTTCTAAAATCGGCGCGGTTACCGATTCAGCTAAAGAATTGCAAATGAAAGTTTTATAGCAGCGCTCTTTCCGCTTTTAATGGCGCGGCGGAGTCGAACTTTATCAGCGCTAATTCAGAACCGTCAAGCGCGGCGCCGAAACAAACCGTATTCCCTATCAGGTCTTTCCAGCTTCCGGTTAACCTTGCCGATTCATGTATGTGCCCGTGCATTGTTATCATGGGCTGGTATTCTTCAATAAATCTTCTGATCGCTATGCTGCCTGCAAACAGGTCAAGCGGCGCGCTTTCATGATGCTTCCCGTCGTTTGCAACCCTGTCAAGATTGGTTTTATACGGCGGCGAATGGAATAAAAAAATTGAATTCCTGACATCGTCATCTCCCTTCAGTTCCAAAAGGTCCTGACGGATTGTGGAATACTTTATTTCATTCGGCTCCCTGAAAACGCTGCGGTAACCGTCTTCCGGACTTATACATCCCGGGTCGACAAATCTTGAAACATCATATTTTTCCCAGTCTTTAAGCATAAACGGCGTAGGCGGCACAAAAGAATATCCGTAGATATCATTTCCAAGAAAACTTACCTTCCTTCCGTGTATGTATTTGCAAATGCCTTCGGCATCCAGCCCGCTCATGATTTCCGCGCATGAAGCAAGGTCATCATTGCCCAGTATAACAAATATTTCGGTTCCGGTTTTTGAGTTTGAAGACTTGATTTTCCTCAGAGCGCTGCGGAAGTATTCCTGCAGGAACGTTTCCTGCGAGTCTCCGGTAATAAATGCGGGAGTTAGGTCGCCGCCCAGGAATATTGCATCGGGCTTATCGCTCACTGCGGCATCAATCAGCTTTTCATACAGTATCTTTTTCCCGTGCAGATCCGTTGCAAAATGACATTTCATACTTCAAATATAACGATAACGATGCCCGTTAGTAATTCAAAAGGTTTTGTCATTCCCGCTCCGTGTCAAGCACGGGGTAAACTCCACCGAAGGGTGTCACGCTGAGTCCCGCTGTAGCATGATAAACTCCGCCGAAAAGGGTGTTGAGATTCGAACTTGTTCGAATCGAAATCCAGTCCTGAGCGAAGCCTGCCCTCGACCTGATCGGGGGCCGAAGGAATCGGGATCATTTCCGACCTGCCTGCCCGCCATCTTGTTGGGCGGGATCGGGAATCCAGACTCTAATCCCCAATAATGTTTATGATGTATGATAACAAACAATCCTTATTGTCGTTCAGTCTAATTTGATAAATTTGATGAATCTGACGAATCTGACAAATCGTTTTGTATTGACAAAAGGCACACATTTATTTATTTTAGAGTATGGTTTTCAACTGGAACAATGAAAAGAACGATGAACTTAAGAAAACCCGAAACGTTGGTTTCGAAGAAATTGTTATAGCGATTGAAAACGGGGATGTGCTTGATATACTGGAAAATCCCGCAAAAAAATATAGACATCAAATAGTGATACTGGTGAATTACCGGGATTATATACATGCTGTGCCTGCGGTGGTTACAGAAAAAGAATATTTTTTGAAAACTATTTATCCAAGCAGGAAATATACGGCTCAATATTTGAAAAACATGGAGGAAGAATAATGAAATCTGAAAAAGAAGATAAGAAGCTTATAGCGTCAGTGGAAGCCGGTAAATGGAGATCTGTTAGCAATGTGAAGTCGTTTAAAAAGAAGCTTATGCTGGCGGCTAAAGAAACCATGGCCAAGGACCAGAGAATGAATCTAAGGATTTCAAAACGCGATTTAAACAGTCTTAAAGCTAAAGCCCTTGAAGAGGGAATGGGTTACCAGACTCTTGTTGCAAGTATCCTGCATAAATATCTTTCCGGTAAACTCAAAGAAACCCAATCTTAATAGATGTATTGTGTAATCCCCCTGCCTGCAGCAGGCGGGGGAATGACATAAAAGCAGAAGATTTCTCCGTGCACTTTGCGGCCTCTGCGTGAAATACTTTTTTGTTTTCCAAAGACGGACGTACTTTCATACGCCCCTACAGATATTTTAAGAAATTATATTATATTTTTTTCGTGAAATTTGCCGTTACATATTCAAGTTATTCGTTTTTGTTCGTGTAATTCGTGAGTGTTGTTTTGCCTTCGTCGGAGTTTATCCCGTACGTGCTGCGGGGCCCAGGCTGACAGGTAATTCGTGAAATGTTTTGATTTGCTGTTAATTGTTAATTGCTAATTGTTCATTGTACCTATAAGCGTTGCGCTTACGTTCCACGCGCTCTGGCTTGTTCCTTCCGGCTTGCCCATCGGGATAAACACTTTTATTGTATGGCGCCCCGGCTTAACTTTGCTTAAGTCAATCAGTATATCAACCGGATTCACCGCCGCGCCAGGGCACCACCCTGAGCGGCTGAAATCGCTCGACGAAACTCCTATCGGGAAATTCCCGGATGACGGATTATATTTCCTGTACGAGGGGCAATCCTCACGCCACGGAATAAAACCCGCTATGCGCGCGCCGTCAATAAATATTTCATTCATCTTCTGGTTGAATTCATCGCCGCCGTCCCACCCGCCGTGCCCTGTTGTGATGTAGCGCAGCTTAAGCTCTTTCAAGCCCGCGGGTATATCAACCTCCGCCTTCAGTGTGTCGTCTAAAAACACCGTGCCGTATTCCTGCCCCTGGGTTTCCATCAGGTTCACAGTGTTTATCACAGGCTTTATCCACATCTCGGGGCCGCTCGTAACGTTCTGCCCTATCTCAAATGGGTGGTACTGCAGGTCCAGGCTAACCGTGTGCCCGCCTTTATCATAGCAGCCAATAAAAACGCCAACCCAAACTTCGCCCTGCGCAGCCGGCAGCAGGTCTGTTATATCCATTTTATATATAACCGAGTCTTCCCACTTAAGCCCGCTTACCGTAACCTGCTGATTGTAAAACCCAATTCCAAACGGCGTAATAAACCGCATCAGTTCCGTTGGCGCGGAGTAATCCCCGCAGGAAATAATTCCCTGGTACTGTTTTCCGTTTTTGCTTTTATAAACCGGCAGCGCGCTGAGCCCGTTCTTAAACGCGTCAAGAATAGATGATTTGCTTCCCGCGGGAATCATAAACACAGAACCGGTTCTGTCATACGCATCCCCTGATGAGCGCTCAACCAGCTCGGCAAATAAAAAATTATCATAAACATTTTCCGGCAGCTTGATTTTTTTCAGCAGCACATTTCCATTGGAATAGCGGTACGTAATATTTTCTATATTGTCTGCGGGATTCACAATAGTATCCCCGAAATTTATCCGCTCATCGGTAAACACTCTGATTGTTGTATAATTATTTTCAGTGACAAGCTGCCTGTACCGCGGCCCGTCAACCATCTCGCCCCAATCCTGAGGCAGAGTGATGTTATTATGCTCGCCGTCGTTGGTGTTATCACCAACGACAATCTTATCAGCTTCAATAACGTAATTTCCATTTCTGACAACTTTTAGCACAAGCCCAAGCTCCGGCCCCAGATTCATTCCGGGCGTTCCTTTAATGCCGGCATCCGTTGTATACCATAGCTCAATGTGATTTGAACGTATTGTAACCGTCGCCAGCCGGCACGAGTAGCCCTGAACAATTGCTATAGTTTCTTCTGTGAGTTCGGGCTTCGGGTAGCTTACAAAGCTATCAACCGTTGTAAATCTTCTGCCACCTTTAAATAAAATTGTTTGGTAGGTCTTAGAGTTGGCAAAATCAAACCAGCTCTCTTCATCAGCGCGTTTGTTTTTCTCATCGATAATACTTGTGAGCCTTGCGGCGCCATTATTATATTCAAGCTTAAGCTGCGGCTCGTCGGTAACTTCTTTCCCGTTGGAAAAATGCTTATATATTACGGTCCCGGAATTTTGCGCGGCGGCAAATTGAACCAGCGCCGAAAATAAAATTATTGTCAGCAGTATATTATTTTTCATCATTCACGCTAAATTGTTACCGCAAATTACTTCAATTTGATGACTAGTTAAATGGCGAAATAGTGAAATAGCGAACTGGTGAACATGAAAACTGGCGAACTAGTGAACTTGTGAACT
>CAZMRG010000085.1:10653-14412 GCA_964568655.1 uncultured Ignavibacteriales bacterium
TTAATCTGATGAATTTGACGGATCTGATAAATTTGATAAATCCACTATATCCCTCACTTCCAACACCTGCTTGGCATACCCGCGCGATGCCGCATTTATCATCGCCCGGGCCACCTCTTTTAATGTGCAGGCATGACGCGGCGCAGCCAAACGTATCAGCGGAAATAACCAAAGAACCGCACGCCCCCATCCGGGAACATTCATTTGTCCTTTAACCGGCTTCATTATTCCCGGGCGGAATGCGAAAGCTCTTTTAAATGGAAGCTTGAACAGGTCATTTTCGGTTTTGCCTTTTACGCGCGCCCACATCATGCGTCCGCGCTCGGAGCTATCCGTGCCCTCGCCTGAAACATAGCAGAAAGTCATATCCTTATTCAGCGATGAAATTGTTTTAGCGAATGATAAAGTAAGGTCGTAGGTTAATTTGCGGTACTCGTCTTCTTTCTTGCCAACGGATGTGACTCCCGCGCAGAAGAAGCAGGCGTTATAGTTTGTAAACTTATCCTCAATGGCGCTAAGATCCATAAAATCCGGACAAATAATTTCCTCCAGCTTGTTCCCCTCTCCGCTTGTGAGAGGGGGCTGCGCACCCATGGTGCGCGGGGGTGAGGGGAAAAGGGGCCTGCGGTTGATAACAAGTACATGCTCCACCTCACCATGAGCTAAACACTCAAGCATGACGCCCTCGCCCACCATTCCCGTCGAACCCGTTATTATGACGCGTAATTTCATAATACAAATATAATCAATCCTGAGTCCCACCGTAGCGGATAAACTCCGCCGAAGGGTTAAAATCAGAACATTTGCCGCAGTAGGAACGCAGAACAATTATGATAAGCCCCGCTTTTATCTTTATGTAGGGCCTTCGACCTAACTCGATAGATCGGGATTTCATTGCTCCTTTTAGTCGCAATTCAACAAGTGATTCGTGCAATTTGCTGTTTATATTTTATTCATTATGTTTATTGTTCGTGTAATTCGTGTATTGATGTTTTGATTTGTTTTTACGTTTGCCTTCTTTCTTTTTTTTGTGAATCTTTGGCTGTTGTTTTTATAATTCGCAATTCGAAATTCACAATTCGTAATTTATTTGTTCTCCCACCACCGGTTTTCATTTGTATCAAACGTTACCGGGTCGGTTGGCGATTCGCCTTCGGAAATCGAGCTTGTATAGCCGGCATTTATAGTCACGGTCTTTACCATCTCTGTTACTGAATTCACTTTTTTCTGTATTTCCTCGTTTCTTTGCTTAAATTCGTCTACCGTCAGCTTGCCGCTTTGAAAGTCTTCTAAAAGTTTTTGGGTTTCCGCTTTCAGTTCATCCTGGCGCTTCTTTGAATCCTGCTTGTAGTCCGCATCCTCCCTGTTTGCATTCAGCTCCACCGAGCCTTCATAAACTTTTACAACATCGGTAAATTTTCCGTCCTGCTCAAGCACTTCCAGGGTGTACTGTGTATTTTTGTGCGTTACCTTGCTTCTTGATGTGCTTATATCCATTTGTCCTATTACGCTGATATTCCCGCTTATAACATGATACACGCAGTCTTTTCCTATAAGTACCTTCCCCACAGAGCCCTCGCTGCCAAGCATAATTCCATCGGGTGAGTCGCCATTTTTCAGCGACACAATATTATAAGTTCCATTTGTTACATCATCATGCGGACCGGTTGTAACCTCCGTGCCCGGCACAAGTTGATATCCTTTATGAAGCTGTCCGGTTCTTATCACCTGTATTGTATCAGGCTCGCCGCAGATATGGCCAATGCTATCTGCGTAATAGGTCCCGATGCATTTCCCGATCGCCGATATAACTTTAATGCTGCAATTACCGCTTTCATTTCTCAAATAATTAGTAGCGCCTCCGTCAAACAAAAGCGAATCATGCGGATTTCCCCCGCCAAAAAATTTTGAATTCGATGAGTAACTTACCGCGGCAAGGATGAAAAAAAGCGCTATATATATTGCTCTGTTCATAGCCTTAGATTATTTATGATTTAGAAATTTATATGCAAGTTATCTTAAATCATTTTCATAATCCAATGAAACTTTAAACAAATTGTAGAAAAAAAATCTTCCACATCCGGTTATAAAAAGCTAAATAATGATGAAAAACGAAACATTTCTGCTTTAAATTGAAATAAATTGTCCCTGTAAAGGAAGGCAAAAGGGAGAAGGCAGAAGACAAAAGTAAAACGGCAAACGGCAAAAGAAAAACACACACGAATTACACGAAACAGCAAACAAACGCATAAAATAATAAACAGCAAATTACACGAATAAAATACTTGAAACGGCAAAGGTAAAAACAAATTGTCAGCCTGAGCGCCTGCCTGCTGCAGGCAGGGAGACGAAGGCCAAAACATTAGCCGCTGATAAACGCAGATTGGATATGAAATAATCAGATTTATTTTCTTCCTGGTTTACTTTTTCATTCACCGCCTATGGCGGCACGCGGCGTGAAATTTGCTGTTACACATTTACGTATTCGTTTCTCTTAGTGTAATTCGTGGGTTATGTTTTGTTTTTGATTTGTTTTATTAAATGAATGTAAGTGATTAGGTATAGCGCTAGTCCCGGAAGAAAGAATTCCCACTTGTATGGTTGTGGCATTTGTTCATGCAGCGATGCGGCTGTATCGTTCATGAATGAGTATAACACAAGCGCGCTTCCGGCTAAGACTCCCAGCCAATGGATTAACCTTGGTCGGATTTCAATTCCTTTCGCAAATCTACGAGTGATATCCACGCCGATAAATATCATTGTAGCGCTCACAAGTATTGGCGCAAGAACCGGCCCGAGCCATGGCGCGGGTAATAAAAAGAGCACGTCCCATGTGAACGGACTCTCCGGCCAGCCAAGCGCAGCTTTCAGCCAAACGTAAAAACAAATATCCCACACGCCGAATATGATCAGGAAATACCCGAACCGTTCCCAGAACTTTCTGCCGGCAAGTCCTGCGACGGACGCCATCATAACAATTGTGGTAAACTCCCTGATGAGTTCAATTATCAGGTTGCGGTCGATGAGCATCTTCAGCGGGAAATGAAATCCCTGCGGATAGTAAAGGTCCCGCAGATAAACAACCACGGCTGCCTCCACAAACGCGAATGAAACCGCGAACAGAGTTATGTAGATAAGATTTCTTCGAAAATTGTTTTGCATATTGCGGGCATAATAACAAAACAATGAACAATAAACAAATAATAAATAGTAAATAACAGAAAAAACACTGAATCAGAATATCTAAATCCTAAACAATATCGAATAAATAAATAACAAACAAAAAACAACACACACTAATTACACAAATAAAAACGAATTTCACGAATAAATCAAAACAACGCACACTAATTTCACTAATTAAAATCGAATTACACGAACCTATTATTGATTTGCAACTATTTCTAAATCTCAAATCGAAAATCTTAAATCTCATGTTCCCGTATTTAAAAAAGCTCTGTTTTGATTTTGTTTTTTGATTTTATCCGTTTAGAAAACAGTCGGGTTTACGAGACGCCAAGCAAGTGAGAAAAAAATTCGACTGTTTGAGTTCCGGCACAAAGTGACGGAACGAGTTTCGAAATTTTTCACTTGCGCAAGCGTCGAGACGACTGTTTTCTAAAGGCGCCCTTTTCTTTCGCCTTTCTTTTGGGCGAACAAAAGAAAGGCAAGAGATTAATTCTAAAAATATATACATGCCTGTATGCTGAAAAAGAGTATCACATTCACACAATAAAAAAGCTCCGACAGAAATAAATT
>CAZMRG010000086.1:0-14184 GCA_964568655.1 uncultured Ignavibacteriales bacterium
CGTATGTCATCGAAGCGCTTGGCTATTCAAAAAATAAAGAACAGATGCTTAAGCTTGCGCAAAGCCTGAAACTTAGCGCTTTTAACGGGAGCGTTTATTACGAGCTTATTAACCTGCAGGCATTGCTGTTCGGCTGCTCGGGACTGTTATTTGACCTGAGAGTAAAAGATAATTATGTGAATCAGATAAAATCTATTTGGAATGAATGGAAAGGCAATGTCACTTCTGAAAAACTTATCAGGGCGGGATGGAAGTTCTTCAGGCTGAGGCCGCAAAACTTCCCGACTATCAGGATTGCCTATGGTTCGCAGCTGATAAATAAAATTATCTCAGCGGGACTGCTTAAAAACATAATTCTGCAGTTTAAGGATAATAATTTCACTGTTAAAGATTGTTACCGGAATTTATCTGAAATGCTGGCTCCAAAATATGACAGGTACTGGTCAGAGCATTATAACTTCGGAAAGAAAACGGAGAAGCCATACAATCTATTAGGCAAAGAAAGAATTAATGACATTATAGTTAACGTGCTTGTGCCGCTGGTTTATCTCTATTCCGAAGTATTTTCTGATGATGAAATCAGAAAGAACATATTGGGAATGTACTCTGAGTTACGCATCAATCCCAAAAACTCAGTTTTGAACCTGATGTTAAGTCAGCTTCTGGATGAAAAGGGGATTGAAATTAAAACACCTGCAGCCGAGCAGGGTGTAATTCAATTGTACAATTTTTATTGCATGCGCGAAAGATGTAATGAATGCAAGTGCGGTAAGTCAATAGTGAAAGAAGCGGGGTTTAACTACCAGATAATATTTTATTGACAGGCATCAAAAATCATTTATAATTCCAAAATGCACTTTTCCTTCAAGGAATGAATCGCCTCTGCCTAAAGCATAACTGACCCCGAATATTCCGAGTCCTGTTTCAACGCGTACGCCAATGCCGTATCCGTAAATAAGCGCTTGTTCCTGCGGCGTCAGGGTTAAGTTATCCAGCGGCCTTTTGTAATAGCCGATATCAAAAAACGCGGAAGCAAATGTTTTCCTTGTCAGCGCATACCTGAATTCAAGATTGCTCCACACTATTTGGGAAGCTAAAAACTGGTTATCTCTGTATCCGCGAACGTTGTCATTCCCGCCAAACCTGAAATAATCGGCATTCTCAAGATCGGGCGATTTTATTTGGCCCCCGTGAATCCCGACAAGCGTACTTTGTCTTCTGAAAAATGCATGGTAGAATTCCAGGTCGACTGTATACTTCTGCACCGTAAAATTTGGAGCTACGTTTTGCCCGATAAAGGCGGCATAGTTATAAACTTTCTTCTGGCCGATGGTATAGCTTGTTTTATACAGAATTCCGCTGGCCGGGTTATATATATAATCCCTGTTGTCAAATTTAATTTCCAGTCCGCCGGATATGAGCCTGCTGTCGAAAACTGAATACAGGCTGGCGAGCTGTCCGTTCAGCGTAGGTATTACTCTTTCAATATCAGCCAACGCCGATAGCGTGAAGTTTTTGGACAGGATAGACTCGGCTCTCATGCTCAGCGTTCGCTTAACGAAAATTGTGTCTTCAATTCTTTGGAGGAACCCGATACCCACGTTTATAGGATATCCCAGCAGCCACGGCTCCGAATATTTCAGCTCAAGCTCCTGCGTGGTTCTTATTTCTTTATCGAAACGCGCATCTATCCTTCTGCCGGTCCCGAACAGGTTGCGAAGCGATACATTGACAAGTCCCGTCACATATCCAGTTTCATCATTAGTATTTGGCGGCACATACCCGAGAATTCCGTCAAATGTATTTGTATTGCCTTCGGTTACTTTGATAAGAAGTACGGTGTAGTTTTTGTATTTGAGTATTTTCGGCTGTTCAACTGTCTGAAAATATCCCAGGTTTTCGAGGCGCAGCTTGATCTCGCCCAGGGCTTCTCTGCTGACCTGGTTATCTTTGCCAAGTCTTATCTCGCGGGTGATAACATCTTCTTTTGTTGTTGTATTCCCCTCAATTACAATTTTATCTATTTTCGTTTTTTCATTTTCTTCAATATTGATTGTTACCTTCAGCTTATCTGAGCCTTTATCCGCGTAGCGTTCGATATCTTTAACAGAAACTGTAACAAAGGGGTAGCCTTTAGACTCATACATATTCAGTATCTGTGCGATATCCTGGTTCAAAGTTCTTGTGTCAAGCGCATCGCCCGGTTTTGTGAAAATATTTTTTTTGAGAACGCTGGTTTTATAGATCCTGTTCCCCTCAAAAATGACTTCGCCTATTAATACTTTGGATCCTTCGGTAATTTTTATGCGCAAAGATATCCCGCTTGAGTCGAAGTTATATTCTTTCTCAACTTTATCTATCCTGCAATCAAGATAGCCTTCCTGCTGGTAATTTAAGATAAGGTTCTTCATATCCAGTTCGAACTGGTCGTTTGAATACGGGACGCCCGGTTTTAATATTCCAAGATTCTGAAGCTGGTTGGATGAGAAAAAATCATTTCCCGTGAATGAGATGGATGAAACCAGCGCCGGTTTTTGCTGCGCAAATATTAAATTATAAAAAGGACATATAACGATTGGAATGAAGAAAACGCAGAAAAATATTTTGAAGGTTTTGCTCAATTAGTTAAATTTATGCTCAAAAATTGGCATGCATAGTTCTACATTCAAGGCATAAAAACTTAGGTTTAACCGGCTTCCATTTGCTTAAAAATCTTCGTTATGCACTTATTTTTCGTAATTAATGTAAACCTTTTTGGTTATTTTGCCATCTTATGTAAAGAACCGACTTCTTGTTTTGAAACCCAATTAAATAAATTCCTGTCAAAACATTTATTAGATGATAAGGTATTTTACGGTATTTTTCACGATTTTAATATGTTTTTCCTGTGCCAGAGCCCAGGAAAGCGTAAAGGGAGACACTTTGGCAATTGGGAACATTAATCCCAGGATTACCGCGCCAAGATGCGGCAACTCAGAGATTGTATTAGACGGCAAGCTTGATGAAAAGGCATGGCAAAACGCAGCTTCGTGCGGGAATTTTGTGGAGATAAACCCGGGGGATAATATTAAATGCGAAGTAGACACTAAAGTTCTGGTTACTTATGACGATGATAATCTATACTTCGCGTTTATATGTTACGAAAACGATATGTCAAAACTGAGGGCGAACATTTGCGACCGTGACAAGATGTGGAACGATGATTATGTCGGCGTAATAATTGATACGTACCGAAATAATCAGAAAGGCTATGAATTATTCTGCAATCCATATGGCATACAGGGAGATGCGACATGGACGCCAACGGCGGAGAATGACAGTTATGATATGGTGTTTAAGTCGGAAGCAAAGATATACAAAGATAAGTGGATAGTTGAAATGGCTATACCGTTCAAAAGCATCCGGTTTCCGAGCAAGGAAAAACAGGAGTGGAGCCTGCATATAATTCGGACCCGTCCGCGCGAGAACAGGACGCAGATGTCATGGGCAGTAATATCGCGCGATAATCCTTCGTTCTTCGGGCAGGCGGGAATACTTGACGGTATAAACAATGTTAAGAACGGCAAAAATCTCGAGATACTTCCGTATGTGATCGGTTCGCAAAACGGATATAAAGAAGACGTTGATAATCCCAATTCAAATTTCATCAATGATAAAGTTAAAGGCGATTTTGGCGTGGGATTGAGATATGGTTTCACTTCGAATCTTTCAGGCGAGGTGGTGTATAACCCGGATTTTTCGCAGGTTGAGTCTGATGCTGCGCAGGTGGACGTAAATACCGCATCTGCTTTATTCTATACTGAGAAGCGGCCGTTTTTTCTGGAAGGGAATGACTTCTTTACTACTTACATAAACATTGCATATACGCGAATGATCAACAAGCCGCTTTTTGCCGCCAAACTGCTTGGTAAGATCGGCGGGCTGGATGTTGGTTACATTGGCGCTTATGATAAAAAGACACAATTCATTTTGCCGTATGATTACGGAAGCCATTTTGCGCTGTTCGATAGTCTTGAATCGTTTTCCAATATTCTTCGTCTCCGAAAAAGCCTGAAAGGGGATTCATACCTGGGCTTAATGGCTACTGACAGGGAAGTAAAAAAAGGTTACAACAGAGTATTAGCCTTTGACGGCTCGCTGAACTTCAACAGTTACTATTATTTTAACTGGCAGGTGGCAAGCTACAACACAAAAGAAATAAACGATACTACTCTTTATATTGATTCAGCAATGATAGGCGGAGGCAAACATGATCTTACTTTTAACGGTGAGAAGTTTAACGGATTTGGCGGGGAACTGATGCTCATAAGGCAGGCGCGTAACTTGTATTCAGATTTGATCTACTATGATTCGCCGCCGGAGGAAAGAAGGGACCTGGGATTTGCCAACAGCGTAGACTACAGGCAGCTTATAACCGATAATACATTTATGTTTTATCCTAAAAAAGGATTCTTTATTAAAGTTAATCCTTCGATGACCGCTTATATAAAATATAAATATGACGGTTCTGTAAAAGAAAGAGTTTTTCTCCCTAATATTTTTCTCCAGTGCAAAGATTTGATCGATGTTTCAGGATATTTTCTGGCGGTAAACGATGAAGACTATAAAAATGTTATGCTCACAGGCGTGCGCAGGGGATGGGTGACCTTCAATATTAATACAACCAACGCCGTTAAAGGCGGGGGAACGCTGGAGGCAGGCAAGTACATAATAAGGTTTGGAGACCCGGGTGTTGGGTTCGGGATCAACATAAGCCTGTGGATGGATCTGAGGCTGTTTGACAGGCTTCTGATGGAGAATACGTACACTTATTCAGAACTCTCAACATCCTATCATGGAGAGAAGCTTTTTGCGGGATACATTATTAGGGATAAAGCTTCGTTCCAGTTTACGAAGAGCTTTTTCCTCAGGCTGGTTACTCAATATGATACATTCGAGAAGATCCTTGAAGTAGACCCGTTATTCAGCTATAAATGGAATCCGTTTACGATTTTTTATATAGGCTCAACTAACAGTATAACTGATTACGGCGAAGCCGGAGACCATCCGAGATTTGTGAAGACAGGTAGGCAATTCTTTGCTAAATTTCAATATTTATTCAGACTTTAGGGCAAAAAAAAGAGGCTGTCAATTGACAGCCTTTTTTTGTTCTAAAATGTTTTTTTGAGTAATTAAGTAGATTCCGGATATCGTAGTATTCGGAATTTATATAACTACTGTTCTATTTTGCTACTAATTGTATCAGGTTTTGGACGGTTCCGTAAATAGAATAAAGATACTGAGCATTATAGAATAAGACATATATTATGACCGCAAGTACCTGAAATGTCGAAAATACTAAATTGATTGCTTTCATCTTATTCCCTTCTTATTGTATTAATTACTAATCATTTACCTTACACTAAATTAGGGTATTTGGTTAGTGTTTTCAATACCAGATAATCGGGATATTGGTTAGGAGATTAAAATATTTTCATAGCTTTTTCACGGTATATAACTAAAATTATGCCGTTTTTAGTGTAGTTATAGACTGATAATTTTTAATAAGGCAAAAGGCAGGCCAATTGATTTGGGTCTGCCTTTTACTTATGAAATTGGTCAAAGTTAATTCACTTTGACCCGCCTAAATTCTTTATTTGGTCAGGATCATCCTCATAGTCTTAGAGAAATTGATATTAGACCCGGTTGCTTTCAGCACGCAGAAATATATTCCGCTTGAAAGATCAGCTCCGTTAAACCTGAAATTGTAACTTCCGGCCGGTTGATTGCCGTTTACCAGAGAAGTAACCTGTTTGCCAAGCATATCATATACTTTCAGCGTAACAGCCGCGTCGAACGGCAAATAGTAGCTTATAGCCGTTGACGGGTTAAACGGATTCGGGAAGTTCTGGTTTAGCGCTAAACCTTTCTCTGATACGAAGGCTTTAGTTTTTATTACATTGCAGCCTGTAGCGGCTCCTGTCCATGTATCGCCGCCATCACCGGTATAATAGTTCATTCCCTGGGGACCTATAGCTATTCCGCATTTCGATGAAGAGAAAGAAACAGAAACAAAATTCGAGTATATTGAAAAAGTTTTGGTTTTGTTAATTGTTGCTAAGGCCCAGCTCCCGCCTCCGTCAATTGACTTCAGGATTACACCGGAACTGCCGACCATGACTTCTTCTCTTGAATTAATAGATACTATGTCATAAAAATTTGCGGTATGTATATATGGAAGCGCCGCTGTAGTAATTGAAATACCTCCGTCAAAGGAATAAAGTACCAGGCTTTCGTTTCCAACAATTGTGAAATGGTTTTTATTAATAACGGCAATTGAATTGAAATTATACTTTCCGTACGCTGATAAATCTATTGAAGTCCATGTTAAGCCTCCGGTAATTGTCTTTAACAGAGTTGCATTATCTCCTACAGCATAACCTGCCAAATCATCAGCAAAATGCATATGTCTTAAATTTGCCGTCGTTCCGGTTGAAACATTGGTCCATGTGTGCCCTGTATCGTCTGAAAAAAGCATTTTTCCATTATCGCCGCATATAAAAATTCTTTGTGTATCTTTGAGCATGGTTATATCATTCAGGTCGCATATAACAGGAAGAACATAATTCCATGTTTCGCCTGCATCTGTTGTTTTTAGGATCACTCCATTTTCGGCAACTACCAGTATAGTAGTCTTATCTACTATTAAAAGCGATTTTAAAACGTTTGTAATACCACTTGACTCAGCCTGCCAGCTTACGCCGCCATTTGTACTTTTCGCAATCGCGCCGTCTTCTCCTACCATCATGGCAACCTGATCGTTCAGACATTTTATAGTGCGGAAGTTCGCATAGCCTTGCGGGTATGATACTGAGGCAAAAAATACAGTTGAAAGGATAAAAAATAAAATTGTAGTATATGTTTTTTTTAATATTACGTGAGCGCTTAATAACTTCATAAAGCTGAATCTATTGCTAACCATCTTCATGTTCATTTTAATATCGTTGAAAAAGATAAAACCTGCGCACGCGAGCGCACAGGTTTTATTTTACTTTTATTTAATGAATAAAAATGGTTTACTTAGTCAATATCATTCTCATTGTCTTAGAGAAATTGACGTTAGTTCCGGTTGCTTTCAGAACGTAGAAGTAGATTCCGCTTGAAAGATTAGCTCCGTTAAACTTGAAATTGTAACTTCCGGCCGGTTGATTGCCGTTTACCAGAGAAGTAACCTGTTTGCCAAGCATATCATATACTTTCAGCGTAACAGCCGCGTCAAACGGAAGGTTATAGCTTATAATTGTTGACGGGTTAAACGGATTCGGGAAGTTCTGGTTCAGCGCAACATGCATATTCTTAGTTGCTTTGTTTTTGTTAGCTGGATTCGTAGGAAGCATTGTCCAGTTCTGTCCGCCGTCTATTGAATAATACTGAGCTCCGTCCTGGCCAATCGCGATTCCGTTAGAGACCGAAGAGAAAGCTACTGATTTAAGATTCTTTTGAGCTATAATAGCCGGATTAACCTGTACACTGGATGGATTCCATGTGTTTCCTGCGTCAGTAGTATTAAGAACCGAACCATTGTCTCCTACAATAACGCCGTTATTTGCGTCAAAGAAAGTTATTTCATTAAGATTAACGCTGCCCGGAGTATAGCCCGGTGTAGTCCAAGTGATACCACCGTCGATTGTGCGAACTATAGTGTAAGCATCTCCTACTAATGTAAGATTATTCTGGTCGATGGCTGCTATTGACTCGAAATTGAGTGAATTATTGGAATACGGGATCTGCGACCATGAGTCTCCGTCATCGGTTGAGGTAAAAATACTTGAGCTATCTCCTACTGCAAAAAGTGTAGAACCGGAAGAAGCCCTTTTATTCGCACTTTTGACATGGTTTTTTTTGAAAGTCGGAACTGTGAAAGTTAAGTAATTTAAATTGTGATTTGTAAACTTTGTTGGATTTGTCCAAGTAGCGCCCATATCATGGCTTACTAACATTACGCCCTGTTCGCCGCAAATTATTATGGAAGGATTAATTACCACAATTTTTTTAAGATTCTGGATCGTTCCGGACGGGATGATATTCCATGAATTGCCGCCATCGGTTGTCATCAGGATTAATCCGTTTTCGCCAACAGCAAATGAAATATTCGCGTCGACTATTGCGTTGCCGTATAATACATTCGTTACTCCGCTTTCAAGCGCTGTCCAGTTAAGGCCGCCATCAATAGTATTCAATATTACGCCGTCTTCTCCAACAAGCGTCGCCATTGATTGGTTCAGGAACTTTATAGAATGCTCATTTACTGTGCCCTGCGAAAACAAAGGCGAATTAATAAATAAGATGGAAAGTACTGAAAGGATGATCGTTTTAAATAAGGTTTTCAATTTTTTGCTCCGTTTAAGTTTGTTTTAAAAAAAATAAGGTTTGTTAATTCTTTTATAAAAATGTTTTTGTAAGAATATTGTGAAACTTTCTTAATTACTTACTACCTGGAGGGCCAGGTAGTAAGTTGAAATAGACAGTGCGGACATTGCGTTCACTGGAAATAAATGAACCTGCGCATTTAAAAGCACAGGCTCAATTTCCGTTAATATTTTCCGTATCGATTTAAATGTCATAATTGAATTTCGCAGTCTATCGTTATATTTTCTTAGTTGTATTACTTGGTTAATATCATTCTCATTGTTTTTGAAAACTCGGCTGAGCTGCCCGATGCCCTAAGCACGTAGAAATATATTCCGCTTGCAAAGTTTGATGCGTCAAATTTGTAGTTATAGGTTCCTGCAGACTGCCTGTCGTTTACAATCGATTTTACTTCTCTGCCAAGCATGTCGTATATCTTCAGCGATACCGATGCATCATAAGGAAGAATATAGCTTATCACTGTAGATGGATTAAACGGATTTGGATAATTCTGATTCAGCTCAACATGCGTGATCTTTTTGCCTGTGTGGGTATTCTTTGCTCCGCCGGGCAGCATATCTGTCCATGTAACTCCGCCGTCGCCTGAAAAATAATGCGCTCCGTTTTCACCAATTGTGATACCGGTTGTCAAAGACGAAAACGCAACAGCCATCAGGTTTCTTGAAACAGGAGTCATGGATGCTGTTTGAATTTCTGATGTCTGCCAGGTAGCCCCTGCATCTGTTGTATTTAATATTAATCCCTGATCCCCGACTATTACTCCGTCGGTAGCGTTAAAGAAGACTACTTCGCGCAAATTTATGTTTCCGTTGTTTGCCCCGATGCCGATCCAGGAATTACCGCCGTCAGTCGTTCTTATATTAGTAAAACCATTGCCGACAATACTAAATGTATTTTCGTCAATAGCGGCTATTGATTCGAAGTTTATAGAACCATAATTAAATGTAATCTGAGACCAGCTATCGCCGCCGTCGGTTGATTTAATTACTGTTGAGTTAGCTCCAACCATAAAGAGGGTCTGACCTGCCGATGTAACATAATTTAAATTGTACGCTGTAACAGAATTATTCAGCGCCCAGTTTTTGCCCATATCATGACTTACCAGTATTGTGCCGTTCTCACCGCAGGCAACAACTGATGAAGATATAACAGCGACTTTTTTAAGATTTTCAAGCGTTCCCGCTGTGCATACTACCCAATTTTGTCCACCGTCAATTGTCCTTAAAATAATCCCATTTTCCCCGACCGCAAACGCGATGTTTTGATCTACTATTGCATTACCATATAATACGTTGGTGATACCGCTTACTTGCTGGTTCCAGCTGATTCCGCCATCTGTTGTAGCCAAAATAACACCATCATCGCCAACAAGTGTGGCAACCTGGTCACTCTGAAATTTAATAGAATGCTCATTAACATCGGACTGTGAAAAAACTGTGTTTTGAGTGAAAATGATGAATGCAGATAAGATTGCGAGAGTAACTGTAATAGTTCTCATTTTGAGAGTCTCCAATTAAAAGGTTTAAATTTTACTTTTCGGTGTAACTCCTGTTTAACAGGCTTTTAATTTCTTTCTGTTACAAAGTTACTACTGATTATAGTGTATAGCAATACCTAGAAACGCTAGATGTTTGAAAAGCTTAAAGACGGTAGGGAGAACCAAATGGAGATGGAAGATCATCTATATGCATCCAAGAACCTGCAATAAAGAAAAAGCGGATAATCAAAGTATTCCCCTTTCAATATTTTTATAACATCTTAAAGCAATTTTTAGCCTGCGCTAATGGAAACTACTCTAAAAGTGATTTGTTATTTTATTAGTAACATCTTTTTAGTCTGTGTAAATTTCTGGTTGCCGTCTTCAGCCTGAATGCGGTAGAAATATACGCCGCTTGCCAAGTTCGTACCGTCAAATACGGCGGTGTAAAATCCCGGTTCCTTAACTTCATTCACAAGTACTGCGACTTCTCTTCCAATTATGTCGTACACTTTAATACTTACTTTGCCGTCAAATGGAATTTGATAATCGATCTTAGATTTCGGATTAGAAGGATTTGGATAATTCTGTGAAACATCAGCCTGAATTGGTTTGCCAATCTCTACCGTACCGGGATCATCGAGGTTGTAATATTCCAGGCCGCCGTTATAGTCAATTTGTTTAAGCCTGTATTGATATTTTCCTGAATTCATTTTTATGTCGACGTATGAATATGACTGCTGTTGCTGTGTTGTTCCGCGTCCCTGGATAAATACAACTTTTTCCCACGGAGAATAGGTATTTGATTTAACATCTGTGACGTTTCTTCTTTCAACATCGAAACCCTTATTGTTAAGTTCTCTGCAAGTCTGCCAGTAAAGAGTAACATCCCTGTTCTTTGAAGAGCCGGTGAACCGGGAGATCTGCACAGGCAGTGGCGAGGTCAGATCGGTTAACGCAAAATCGGAAAAATCGGCGAGTCCCAAAACTTTGCATGTGTAAACAGCTGCGCCGGAGTTATATGTGAGCTGATTCAAATACGCGCCAATTCCCGGCTGGAATACTTCCCAGCTTGCCGGATCGTATTTTGCAAGCGTGGTGTTTGCGTTTGGCGACGTAATAGAGCTGGTTTCGTTATCCCCGAAGTAATAAGTCAGATCATATGTTGCATTGCTAAGCGTTCCGCCGTAGGGGACTATAGTAATATGTGAGTTAGAAAAATTTCCGCCCAGCGTATTTGAAGGAACAACGCCGGTAAAATAATTTACGTTCATTCCTAAAGGGTAAGCTGAACCGCCCGCATCAGGGCTCCATGAGATCGTGCAAATTATTCTTCCGTACAAAGTATAGGTAGTAGTTAAGCCGGGGCCCGGCCTGGCGGATTCAGTTGCAACAGGATTTCCCGGAGGGGTTGCAGTAAATTCGGCTGAACCAATATCGGTACATCCTCCGCTAATCGTTGTTGCGCGGGTATTTCCGGCAAAGTCTGTTCCCTGTCCGGATATTGCAATTCCTTTTCCCGAAACTATCCATGCTTCAGTATTTCCGGTCTGAATTCCAAGGTTGCCTGTAGAAATTGAATTAAAAAGATTTGATGGGTTAATCCCGGTATTTGAAGCGCTCCAGCTTTGCTTATCGCATGAAGAGGAAACTATCCAATCCGCAAAAGTTTGGTCTGTTGCGTTCCAAAGCCCGATTGTCGCGATATTTGAACCTATAAGAACATTATAGTTGGATGTATTTGCCGTCCAACCGGTAGCGCCGCCTGTATTTGAGATGGCATAGTGTTTACCTGTTCCTCCTGTCCGTGCATTCACAAATAAGTTGTCTTTTGCAATTGTTGTTGAAGCGCCCGACCTGAGAAAACAAGTTGAATTTGTTGAACCCGATGAAACTGTTCCGCCAACATAAACTGAATTGTAATAATATGTCCATGCGCCGGTACCCGAATTTAAAAAACCGTCTATCAAAACGCCGTTAAGGCTAAGCGGGCCGGCTTTGGGCAATTTTGTTGAAGTGTTTTCCAAATTGGCGGTTCTTATTTTCGGTTTCAAAGACTCTGATTTAAACCTAAGCAGGTCTGTCGAAAACGTGCGATTTTCCGTTTGGTTCAGGTTTGACTGAAGGAGATTATCGCCGCGAGTTAAAACACGTGGAGAAGTCATCATTTTTAGATCGCTCGCTATTTCATTATTTATATTTTTAATGTTGACCGGAGCTTTCTTCGTCCCGGGCTTTGTTTTCAAATCAGTTGTTACTTCGCCATTTGTAAGGGTGATCTGATTATTTGCAGCCGTTCCGGTAAGCGAATATGAGCTTGCAATACCGGCAATTAATGGCGCCGATCCGGTTGCAGTATTTGTCAGATCATAGATCCGGTTCCTGGTAAACGCCGCGCTTCCAGACCAGTCCGTATAAATTCCGCATACTGTTGTCGCAACGGCTGAAGTAGTCGAGCTTCTTACTCCTTTTATTATATTCTGCGCATAAACTCTGCCTGTGGATACATCGTCGCCGTAGATACCCGTGAATGCGTTTGCGCTAACATTTGTTCCGTTACAAATGAGCTCATTAATTGTGTTGCCTGAAATAGTTGTTCCGCTCGCGCCTGTCTCGTAACAATATATTCCCGATATCACACTGCTCGACGAAGTTGTTAAATTTGTCAGGTTTGAAATAATGTTAGAGCTTATGTTAGTATTAGTGACTGACGTTCCAACATTGAAATACATCCCGATCATAGTAAACGGCATACCGGGGGCTGTTGAGTAAATACTTGAAACGGAGCTTAAGCTTCCGATCGTATTCCCGGTAACTACAACAGTAACAGCGGGGGCGCTGTTATTATAATATATTCCAAAGCAGGAGGATGACGCGGCAGTAGAAGAACCGCCAATAGTGAACGAACCCACTGTGTTATTTTGAATGCTTCCGCTGGCTGTTTGCACTATTCCGTTTGTCCCGCCTCCGTAAGCGCCATTGATGGTTGTTGAGATGCTTCCGTTACCTGTCGGGCTGCCTATTGTGTTGGAAATTACATTCGCTGTTCCCGCCTGCAGCAGAATACCGTCAAATACATCTGACGTAGCGCTGAGCGTTGTAACAATATTAAAATTCTGGATCACATTATTTGATATTGTTGATGCCGTTGCAGGGCCGCCATAAAATCTTATAGGATAACAAGTTGTTGAAAGCGCTGATGACATAACCTGCCAAATGCCGGAACAGGAGGGAGATGAACCTCCCAAATAATTCCCTGATATAATATTATTAACGGAAGCGCTGTTGTTTACTGTGATGATGTTCCAGCCTGTGGCAAGCGTATTGTATCTGGGCGCTGTCTGGTAGAGATTATTATTTGTTATAGTCCAGTCGGATGAACCCGAAGTTTCATTTATCCCTGAACTGAACTGGCCGTCCAGATAAAAATTGTAAATATTATTATGGTCAATAGTAATTTGACTGTTGGCAAGAGCCGCTGAGCCTGTAGAACCTGAGCTATAGATAGCGTTCAACGGCGTGCCGGTAACATCGCTTCTGTCGCCAACGTTGCAGTATGTAATGGAATTGTAGTCATTACCGGTTGTTCCGGTTGTAACGCCAAAAAATATTGTACCGGATGTTGAAGTAATATTTTGGCTCTCAATTTGCAGGCTGGTTAAAGTATTATACGTAGCGTCATTTTGGAACTGAATTGCCGGACCCACAGTTGCGCCACTTCTAGTATTTCGGATTGTCCATCCGGTAGACGGCCCCATTTTTGATGAACCTCCCGGAGCGCCGTCAAATTTAAGCCTGTCAACTCCGTTAAAAACAATCAGGGCGTTGCCTGAACCGGGATCCCCGCCTGTTACCAGTCCGCTTGTTCCTGCTGCAGGCCTGATAGTCACGCTCCATGTTCCTCCTGAGCAGGAATATTCGTTAAAAGTTATCGGGAATGTTTCAGCCGAACAAACATAATCAGCCTGAAGCTCGAAAATTACGTCTCCATTTAGCCGCGCCGAATTTAATGCAGCTGCGACTGAAGCAAGCGTAGCAAATGTTCTGATATATCCCGGGTAATTGCCTGACGGCCCGATCGCATAAGTTCCCGATGAGAGAGCCTGGGATATTCCGTCAAATTCATCTGCGCCAATATCATTTGCGTACCCGCCGCCGTTTATCGATCCCGGAGGGCCCGGCCGGTTTTCCCCGTCAATATCTGTCGTTACTCCTGTACCTGAAGCGCCTCCTGATTCCAGCATGGTGGAAGTCCCTGCTGGTATATGCAGGTTTGTTGATGAAGTGAACGGCGGGGC
>CAZMRG010000087.1:0-13960 GCA_964568655.1 uncultured Ignavibacteriales bacterium
ATTTCTCTATTTCTCTATTTCTCTATTTCTCTATTTCTCTATTTCTCTATTTCTCTATTTAGCTCCAAGCCAGCTTTCATATATCTCTTTTTGAAGGGTTGTTGGGTCAGGAGTTTTTTCCAGCCGGTAATCCCGTATCGTAGTGCTTCTCAAAGTAAGAATTACATCGCTCAGTTTATCGTTTCTGACGACTGTAAGAGTAACGCTGTCGCCTTCTACAAGATCCTTTATTTTTTTTTCCATTGCTTCATAGCTTAGTCTCTCTCGTCCCAATGCGGCGATCTCATCATTAACCGTAATTCCGGCCATCTTCGCCGGGGAGCCGGCAATAACCTCGTCAACTGTTATTTTTCCTTCTTTGAATGAGGTCTTTAAGCCAAGAGCAGGGATAATAGTTTTCTCTTCTGAACTCAGTTTCAGCCCTGCATAATCAAGGTATTTTTCCCAATCAACAAGCTGCGTTCCGTAAACATAGTCATTAAAGAATTTATCAAGATTTACTCCAGCCGCCTCTTCAGCATACGACTTAAAATCATCATTTGTATATCCTTCTACGTCAAGCGGAAAATCATTAAACATCTTTCTGAACACATCATCCAGCGAACGCTTATTGGCGGATGAATTACGGATCTCAAGATCAAGTATCATGCAGATATACGAGCCCCTGCCGTAATAATCCGATTCAGAATCAAATTTATTTTGTGTAGGTTTCCAGAATTTTATCCACGCGTCAAAGCTTGAATCAGCAATTGATTGCAGCCGGTTGCCGGGCCTGCGCCTGTCATCATCAACGGCGGTAATGATTTCTTTATAAAATTCTTCCAGATCATACTGCCGCGTTCTAAGCACGTTCAGACCGTCATAATATGAAGTGCCGCCTTCAGCGATCCATAATTCAGAAGTATAATTTTCTTTTGTATAATTATACGGAGTCAATCCTTTAGGCTTTAGCTGTTTTACGTTCCATGTATGAAAAAACTCGTGTGAAACCAGCCTGAGAAAAGATGAGTAACCGCTTTCGGTTTCAAATGCGGAACGTTTGGCGCCAAGGACAGTTGAATTTATATGTTCGGTGCCGCCGCCGCTTTGAGGCGAGCAATGCACAATGAAAACATATTTATTGTAAGGAACGCTTCCCCAGAATTCATAATTCTTCCTGATTATTTTAGTAATATCTTTAATCAGAGATTCCCTGTCAACGTCGGCGGCGCCTGTCAGGCTAAAAATATGCTGTCTTCCGTCAATGTTAAATTCAAAAACTTTCTGTCTGCCGATTTCTATCGGGCAATCAACGAAGTAATCATAATTCGGAGCGGTAAACGTGAATTTATCGCCTGCTTCAGATTCAAGTCCCGTAATTACCTGCCAATCATCATAAGGAATAATTTTCAAAGTAATTGGCGACGACCTGTATTTTTCAGAATACATGAACACTGCCGTTCCGTTCACAAATGCATGCTCGGGATTTAATCCCCTTGTACGCTGATTAAATTCGTTTGCAAAAACTTTATATGTTACATTCAGATATTTGGCGGCGCCTGTATTTATTCTCCATGTGCATTTATCAGTTTTGCTCCAGGCCAATGAATTCCCTTTTATATCTTTCACTGCAAATTCCTGAACGCCGGAAGCAAAATCAAATATCAGATATCTTCCCGCTCTCCAAACCGGCATTATAAGTTCAAAGTATTCATCATTGGTTTCAACGCCTGATATTTCAATGCCTACCTCAAATAAGTGAGTGGATGGCCGGGACATGGCAAGCGTATATTTCAAAATTGCTTTATTTCTTTGCATTCAATAGAATAGTAAAGTTCTGATAATAAAGAAGTTTATTCAATTAACAAAGTTTATAATAAAAGCTTAAAAATATAAGAATAAAATTTAGTATTATTTAATTAATAATTGTTTTATCATATTTGTAATGATTAACCAAGGGAGCATAAATGAGCGTTAGAATGGTGAAATGCATAAAACTCGGGCAGGAACTTCCCGGGTTGAATTCGCCGCCATCGCCCACTGAATTGGGCCGTAAAGTCTATGAAAACGTGTCTGAACAGGCCTGGAAAGAGTTTTTAGAGCATTTTAAAATGGTAATTAATGAATACCGCCTGGATTTAACAAGTCCTATGGCAGACCAGATTTTCGAGCAAAAAATGCAGGAATATTTCTTCGGGGATGAGATAATTATGCCGGAAGGATATACTCCTACTGAAAAAAGTTAAAATACCCTATTTTCGGTAGCTTTATTTTGATTATTTTTTTATTATCTTATTGTAAATTAAGTGGGGGTTACTTGATCATGAAAAAATACTTACTGTTTGTATCGTTACTAACCATTTTTTATATTCAAACCGGATCAGCCCAGGTTTCTTCTCCTATATTATCTGAGCCTCCTGTACTTGACAGAGTTGTTTCACCAACAGTTACTTTCAGGTGGCAGGATTTAACCGGCGTATTAAGCTACGATATTGAAATTGCCTGCGACCCGTTATTCACAACGGACGTGACGCCGCTTACAAATATCACAACAACTTCATATACACCCGGGCCAGGAATGCTCTCATCCAATGCTACTTATTACTGGAGAGTAAGAGGAGTATATCTGGAAGGAGCTGGGCCATTTTCAGCTGTATACAGTTTTACAACAGCGGGAACTCCTTCACAGGAAGTTGATTATCTCAAAAATATTATTAATAACCTGGAGAATCAAAACACGATTCCGGGTAACCAGGGTAATATTCTTGAAAACAGACTTAACAGCGCTGAAAATCAACTGAATAACAACAATGATTTTGTTGGGATAGTTCAGCTTGGAATTTTTGAACTAAGGGTTTATATTTTGAGAGTATCAGGCATGCTTGACCAGACGGACGCGCAGGGACTTATTGATTATGCAAACAAGATAATACAGCTAATATATAACGGCAACAGCAAGATCTCACAACAGACCGCCGTTAATACAACGCCGACAACATATTCATTAGGTCAAAATTATCCGAATCCGTTTAACCCGACAACTGATATTGAATATTCGATTCCAAAGAACGCAAATGTGACTTTAAAAGTTTATGATATGCTGGGCAAAGAAGTTGCAACTCTGGTTAATAAACAGCAGGATGCAGGAACTTATATAGCCACATGGAACGCATCGAAATTCAGCAGCGGGGTTTATTTTTACAGGCTTACGGCAGGCTCTTTTGTCCAGACAAAAAGGATGAGTCTCACTAAATAGAAGAACGTAGGTTCTTTAATAATATTCCGGAAAAGATTAGTAGGGAATCTTACATATTAATTTATGAAGATTCCCTTTTTTTTGAATCATAATTTCAAGGAACATATAAACCATTTAGTATTTTTGCTTAAAAGCGGAGGCTTCAATTAACGCCAAATTGGAAAAAAATATCTCAGAAGAACGAATCGATTATTCGTATAAAGTTTCTGATTATGATTCGGCGCTTTTGAGGCTTACTCAAATGGATAATCTGGACCTTAAAACTCATCTCGGCAGGATATGCGAAACCTCATCGCAAACTCTCAATGTAAAACGGGTCAGCGTATGGTTTTACGATGAAACTAACAGCGCAATAGACTGCATTGCTGAGTATCACGACCCTTCCGAAAAACCGCTTCATCTGAAACGACTGGAAACCATCGACCATTCAAAATATTTTAAAGCTTCAAGAAACCTGAGAACAATCTCTACCTACGATGCAATGAAGGACCCGCTTACATATGATTTTGCGGAATCATATTTAAAGCCGCTTGGAATTACTTCTATGATGGATGTTCCGGTCTGGCTAAGGGGTTCAATCGTTGGAATAGTATGTTTTGAACACACGGAGGAATTGAGGACATGGGAAACGGAAGAACAAAACTTCGCCAGCGCTATTGCCGAGCTCGTTTCACGAGCTATCGAAGTGGACAGGTCCAAAGAAAAGGAAGCCGTATTTAAAGAAAGCCAGCGTTTCCTTTCAACGTTAATAAGCAATCTTCCGGGTTATGTATACAGGTGCAGCTCGCATGATAACCAGTGGTTTGTTGAATTTGCCAGCGAAGGTATTTATGAACTTACCGGGTACCGTGCCGAAGAAATGCTCAAAGATTCTCACAAATACAGCTCGCTTGTTCATCCGGATGATAAAAATGCTCAGGCAGACGTTGTATTGGACGCTCTAAAGAACAAGAAACCGTACCAGATAACATACCGGATCATTACCTCAGAGGGAGAACAAAAATGGGTTTGGGAACAGGGGCGGGGGGTATATTCATCCAATGGCAGGCTTATTGCGACTGAAGGATTTATTACCGACATAACCGAAAAGAAACAGGTAGAAGACGAACTTATTAAGCGCAACCATGAGCTTTCCACGTTAAACAGAATTGGCCAGACGCTCAATAAGCTTGCGGAACCCGGTGAAATTATGGATACGCTGCTATCGGCAATCGGGAGCCTTTTTGATGCCGGTAATATTTATGTAGCTTTGTATGATGAGGAAAGACAGATAATTACTTTCCCTTTGTACGTAATAGAGGGCAAACCTGAATTGAAGCAAGCAAGGCTGTTCGGTAACGGAATTACTGAATATGTTATTACCAATAAAAGACCGGTTTTAATAAATTCCGATATCGAGATCACATTGTCCGAACTGGGAATAGAGCCTCTGGGTAAGACTTCCAAGTCAATTGTTTCTGCGCCGATGCTCGCCGGAGATAATGTTATAGGCGTAATTACAATTCAGGATTATCAAAATGAATTTAAATACAATGAATCGCAGATAGAAATTCTGTCAACAATAGCTTCGCAGGCAAGCATTGCCTTGCAAAACGCCAGCCTGTTTAATGAAGTAAAGAAATCCCTTTCGGAGAAGGAAATTCTTCTTCAGGAAGTTCACCACCGCGTCAAGAACAATCTTCAGATAATGTCGAGTCTTGTGAAGCTCCAGTCGCACCATATCAAAGATGAAAATACGCTTGAGATACTTAAAGAAAGCGAGAACAGGATACGCTCGATGGCAATTGTGCACAACAAGCTGTATAATACAAAAGATTATGTAAATATCGATTTCGGGGATTATGTAAAAAGCTTAACCGAAAGCTTCTACACAACCTACGGAATGAGGCTCAACAAAATAAAATTTGCTATTGATATAAAAAATATAATATTGAACATAGATACGGCTATTCCTTGCGGACTTATCATAAACGAGCTGGTGTCAAATTCAATTAAGTATGCTTATCCCAATCATGAAGAGGGGCTTATAATGATATGCATGAGCTTCAGCGATAACGGGTTATATACGCTGGATGTTAAAGATAACGGGGTCGGGCTTCCGGCCGGGTTTGACGCAGGTTCCACTAAAACGCTTGGCATAGAACTCGTAACATTACTTACAAACCAGCTGAACGGTAAGCTTGAAATTAATAACGATCATGGGGCTGAGTTCAAAATTGTATTTGAAGAATCTGTTTACAAAAACCGCCACTAAATAAGTTACTCGCCGATTATCTTAACCAGAACGCGCTTCCTTCTTTTTCCGTCAAACTCGCCGTAAAATATCTGTTCCCATGGCCCGAAATCAAGCTTGCCTGAAGTAACGGCAACAACAACTTCTCTGCCCATTATACTTCTTTTCAGATGTGCATCGGCGTTATCTTCGCCCGTGTCATTGTGGCGGTACCTGGAATATGGTTTTTCAGGAGCCAGCCCCTGGAGCCATTCCTCGAAATCATTATGCAAACCTCGCTCATCGTCGTTTATGAACACGCTTGCCGTAATGTGCATCGCGTTGCACAGAAGAATACCTTCTTTAATGCCGCTCTCGCGCAGGCATTCTTCAACAGCAGGAGTTATGTTAATGTATTCCCGTCTTTTGGATACGCTGAACCAAAGTTCTTTCCGGTAAGATTTCATAATGTGCCTTAAATTAAATATATTTGTAAATAAATTAATCAATTAATTTCAAAAAATATATTCGCAATTTTCCCTGGAAAGATAATGAAAAGGATAGTTGTATTAGGGAGCGGTTTTGGAGCGTTTAGCTGTCTGAAAGAGATCAATACTAAGCTATATGATGTCAGGGTGGTCAGCCCCAGAAATCATTTTCTTTTTACTCCCCTGCTTGCCAGTACCACTGTAGGCACCATTGAATTCAGAAGCATAATAGAACCCATAAGAAATCTTAAACATATACATTTCTACCAGGCGCATTGCCTCTCAATAGATAAACAAAACAAAAAGATTCTTTGCGAAGATACCGACACAAAAACTACTTTTGAATTACAGTTTGATATATTAGTCATAGCTATCGGGGAAATCACTAATACTTACGATATTGAAGGCGTTAAAGAATATGCTTATTTCTTAAGAGAAGTTGCCGATGCCAGAAGGATCAGGATAAAGGTTATTGATTGCTTTGAAAACGCCTCTATCCCCGGAATCACTGAAGAGCAAAAAAAGAAATTCCTGACTTTCGTTGTCTGCGGAGGCGGGCCGACCGGTGTAGAATTTGCCGCTGAGCTCCACGACTTCATTGCGGAAGATGTAAAGAAGAAATATCCCGAGTTGGAAAGTACGATAGAGCTTATTCTGGTAGAAGCGGGCGAAAAACTGCTAAATACCTTTGACGCCAAGCTTAGCGCTTATACATTAAAGATTTTCAAACGGCAGAATATCGATGTTAAGACCAAGTCATTTATTACAAAGGTTGCCGCAGACTCAATAATTCTTAATGATGGCGCCAGTATTGATTATGGCTTGCTTGTATGGGCGACCGGAAATACAGCGACAGAATTAGTAAAGCATAGCGGGTTTGATATCAATAAGCATAACAAGATCAGGATTGATAATTACCTTAAGGTAAACGGAGAGGAAAATATCTATTCGTTAGGCGATTGCGCAGAATATGAACCGTCGCCGTTCCCTGCCACAGCGCAGGTTGCTCAGCAGCAAGGCAGATACTTAGGAAAAGCTCTCAATAAAATCGCAAAGAACAAAGCTCCAAAGCCTTTCAAGTTCAGAGATTTTGGAATGCTGGCATACGTAGGCAGTCATAAAGCTTTAGCAAACACGCCGCAGTTTAAAGGCAGTGGATTTTCAACATGGCTTTTCTGGAGAAGCGTTTATATTACAAAGCTTGTAAGCACAAAAAATAAGCTTCTTGTGCTGTTCGACTGGTTTAAAAATTTTCTGTTTGGAAGGGATGTAAGTAATTTTTAAAATGTGAAAGAAACGGATTTTCGTTAATTTACAAGCAAACTTTATGCTTTTTCTTCGTCCGGATTTATATTACTTTCGTTTTTTTCATCTTTTTCATCTTTTTCTTGATCATCAATTTCAGTTGATTCGAAAATATCAATTGTATCGCTTAATAAATTTACAGAATCGGATTTTGGCAAGATTTGAACATCTTTCAAGCTTCTTGCAATAACTCTAGTTTTAGTTGACGCTCTATCAATATTGTTGCTAGCTTCATCAAGTTTCTTTTTAGTTTTATCTAAAATAGATCCAAAATCTCCAAACTCTGTTTTTACTTTAGCTAATAATTCCCAAACTTCACTAGAGCGTTTTTCAATTGCCAAAGTTCTAAAACCCATTTGCAGACTGTTTAAAAATGCGGATAAGGTCGTTGGCCCAGTTATCGTAATTTTAAATTCTCTTTGCATTATTTCAAATAATCCAATATTTCTTAATACTTCCGCATACAGGCCTTCAAATGGTAAAAACATAATTCCAAAATCCGTTGTATTTGGAGGGTCTAGATATTTTTCTCTAATATCTTTAGCACATAATTTAACTGTACTAACTAATTTCTTTACAGCCTCATCAATTAATTGAGGATTTCCAACCTCGTAAGCATCTAAAAGTTTTTGATACACTTCAGAAGGAAATTTCGAATCTATAGGCAACCAAACAGTTTTATCTTTATCGTTTCTTCCAGGTAGCTTTACAGCAAATTCCACAGAAGCGTTACTTCCAACTTTTGTTTTTACATCTTTGGAGAACTGATCAGGAGCCAAAATTTGTTCAAGTAAGTTTGCTAATTGGTATTCTCCTAAGATTCCTTTAGTTTTAACATTTGAAAGCACTTTTTTTAAATCCCCAACGCCAATTGCCAATGTTTGCATTTCACCCAATCCTTTGTGAACCGCTTCTAATCTTTCGCTTACTTGTCTAAAAGATTCTCCTAGCCTTTTTTCTAATGTAGAATGTAACTTTTCATCAACAGTCTCTCTCATTTTTTCTAGTTTGGTATTGTTATCTTCTTGCATTGATTTAAGCTTGCTCTCAACAGTTTCCCTTATTTTATCAAGATTTAATTCTAATACCTGAATCATTTCTGTTTGTTTCTGAATCAAAGCATCAAATTTTTGCTTTTGATGTTCGTTCAATTCTTTTACATCGAGATTGAATCTGTCCTCAAATGATTTTAAAGAATTACTCAATTCCTCCCTATTTAGTTTTGAATTTTTGTTAGATTCAGACTGAATATTTTGAAGTTTATCTTCATTTAACTTAGTAAGTGTAGTCAATTGGTTTGAAAATGCCTCCAATTGATCTTTTTGAAACTTTGAAATATCTAACATTTGAGCATTAACAGAATCACCATATCTATTAAAAGAAGAGGATATTTCACCTCTGATATCTTTAAAATTATTGCTAAATTCTTCTCTATTTCTTAAAAATTCATCTTTTACGTTTTTATCAATCCGATCCAAACTTTTTTCATAATTCTGAATAGCGTTATTGATAGTTGAATAATCCAGAGTATTTTGTTTATTCCTGAATCTAATTGTTATGAAGATATCAACAATGATTAATAATGTAATCCCTATTAATAATACTTCTATCATTCCTTTTATTTACTCTTCTTTTGTTTTGCTTCGTCAAGGTATTTTTTAACAAGCGGTTCAAGCGTAGGCTGAAGCTTTATGCCGGTCTCGATATCGCTTATTGACTTATCGTAATCGCCAAGATATAAATAGGCGATGCCCCTTCTGCAATACGCCTCGGCATTATTTTTATCAATATCCAAAACGCGGTTATAGTCCTCAATAGCCTCTTTGTACTTTCCCATCTCACGCAGAATTGCGCCGCGCGAGTTCAGAGCATTTAGGTTATTAGGCGCAAGCTCAACAGCTTTATCCTCATCATTAATAGCCTTTAGCGTATCGCCGTAGAAAAATCTCATAGCTCCCCTGTTTCTGTATGCTTCAGCATTGCCAGGGTCAATTTCAATAGCTTTGTCTATCAGGCTGAATGCATCATCATACTTCGATTCAGAAAACTCAAGCGAAGCAAGCGCTATCATTGAAGTCCCGTCATTGGGGTTTAAAGACAGCGCTTTTTTGTAATCCGCCGAAGCATCATCAAACTTCTGCAAAAGAACGTTAAGAGCTCCCCTGCCGGAATATGCCTTAAAGTTATTGGGATCAAGCCCGATAGCTTTATTAAAATCACTTGACGCGTCAACTTCCTTCTTCAAAAGCAAAAGCACGTTCCCTCTTTGTATGTATCCTTTTGAGCTATCGGGCGAAGCTTTTACATAATCATTAAAATATCCAAGCGCTTCGGTAAGCGAGTTCCTTCCAAAAGCGTCCTGACCCTTATCAAACAGATCTTCGGCATTTTGCGCATAAGATGTGTAACAGAATAATGATACGAACAATATAACAATGATCTTATACAATTTATGTTGTTTTTGATTTTACAATTTCACTGACGGTTCTTCCGTCATACTTGCCGGAATATTTTTCTTTAAAATACGGCATTATATCTTTCATGCCCTTTCCTTCAGCAACAAGCTCCGCGACTATTTTTTCAATTTCATCTTTGCTAAGCTGCTTAGGCAGATAACTTTCAAGAATTTCTTTTTCGGATTTAAGCTTGGTCTTTGTAGCCTCCGGAATATCCAGGGCCAGAGTTTCATCAATGTTTTTTAAAAACTTTCTGATAATTTTAAGCTCATCCTCTTCGGTAAGCTCTTTGCCGCTTTTGGAAAGCGTAAATATTTCTGAGAATAAAGTAGAAAGAAGGTTTGACTTTACGGTATCTTTCACCTTTTTGGCTTCGAACATATCCTTCCTGATGGCGTCCATCAACATATAGAAAATCTTCCTTTCTTGTGTATTGAATTACAAAGATAACCAATACCGAAGCAATAAGAAATGAAGAAAAAATGTGCGAAAAAACTAAAATTATCCTGATTTGAAAGTTTTTAGTCGTTCTGATACATACAAAACTTATTTTAATCCCTATGTTTATTCAACCCACGATTTTAGTCGTGGGTTAACATAAATGTTGGATATCAAAACCGTTTCAACGGTTTCCGGGATTTTCAAATAAATGAGTGGGCGCTCCTGGAAAAGCAGCAAGGCGCAAAACCCACTTCAGCATACAAAGGGCTAACTTGGTAATCAAACAAAAATCATTTTATTTATAAAACCAAGATTCCCGCCTGCCTGTAACAGGCAGGCTTTCGCGGGAATGACATAGCCTTATTTCGCCGTTGTTGGTGTTATCACCAACAACATTATTTGCAGGAAAGAACCCGGAGATCCCGGCTCTGTTGGCGCCTATCCGCCAAAGAAGGGTTATCATCGACAACTTTTTAAATCATATTGAATTGTTTCAAACCAATATAAAAATTAAATTAGAGAAATTTAATCGCAATTATATATATGGCAAAATTATTTGGAACAGGCACCGCGCTTGTAACTCCGTTCAAAAAAAGCGGCGTTGTTGATGAATCGGCTTTAAGAAAATTAGTTGATTGGCAGATAAAGAATAAAGTTGAGTTTTTGATTTCCTGCGCAACTACAGGCGAATCGGCAACAATGACAAGAGGCGAAAGAAGACGCGTAACCGAAATAATCCTGGAACAGGCTAACGGCAGAGTTCCGGTTGTTGCAGGCACGGGTACTAATTCAACTATTGATTCGATTCATCTTACAAATGACGCAAAACAGGCCGGCATAGATACTGTTCTGCTTGTCGGGCCGTACTACAATAAACCGACCCAGGAAGGTTATTTCCAGCATTTCAGAACAATCGCGGAAGAATGCGACGTTAAGGTGGTTCTTTACAACGTGCCCGGAAGAACTGCGGGCAACATCAACGCTGAAACAACTCTAAGATTAGCCGAGGAAGTTGAAAATGTTGTCGCTATCAAAGAGGCATCCAACAATATGGAACAGATAATGCAGATACTAAAACATTGCCCGAAAAATTTTGCCGTTCTATCAGGCGAGGATTCTTTTACCTTCCCAATTATCGCATGCGGCGGACACGGAGTAATTGCAGTTGTTTCAAATGAAGTTCCAAAGGACTTTGGGGACATGGTCAGATTTGCATTGAAAGGCGATTTTGTTAAGGCGCGCCAGCTGCACTATAAGCTTCTGGATTTGATGAAAGCAAATTTTCTTGAGTCCAGTCCGATCCCCGTTAAAACTGCTCTCAGCATGATGGGTATGATGGAAGAAAATTTCAGGCTGCCGCTTACAAAAATTTCGGCGGATAATAGACTTAAATTGAAAAAAGTTTTGAAGGCTTTAAAACTGATCAAATAACGCTTTTGTTATAGTAAATATTCAAAAAAATCCTGTCTGCATCAGACAGGATTTTTTCATTTTGAACAATATGCGGTAAATCTCTAAAATCTCTTGCGAATCTTTATCCTGTGTCGGACCCTTCTCTTTATTATTTTTTTGACCCTTTCAGTTCTCTTATACTTAAGCGGGTGTTCAATATTCTCAGCTTTCAGTTTATCGTCCCTGCTCTTATACCTCTTAAGCGGTTCGTTATAAACTGACACTTTATCGTCTCCCACTCCTGCCAATGACTTGTCGTTAACATATTTAAGAGATTTCTCGTTTACAGGCATGCCGGTAGTTTTTTCAATATCGTTAGCATCGGGTCCCGCAAGTGTAACCGCTTCGTTTTGTTCACGCATATTAAGCAGGCTTTTTGAACCCGAAACAAGATTCCGGTTTTCAGAAACCGCAGTAATGTTGGCGCCGTTTATATCGTTTGCAAAATTTGCCTTATTAACAAAAACCCAATCGGCATCATTATATTTATATCTGTAATTAAACTCGGTTATTCCGGCATCCATTCTCCATTTAGCTCTTGGAGATAGAGCGCACCAGCCTATATGGTTATCAGCTACTCTCCAGGTCACCCATGCAGGCGCCCAAACATAACCGGGCATCCATACCCAGCCCAGTTTTGCAGAATGCCACCACCTGCCGTAATGATAAACCGCCCAGCCCCAGCCTTCATTTGAATTCCAGAACCATCCTCTGTCTGTATAGACCCAGCTTCCGTTTGTATAAGGCCTCCAGTCAGCTCCTGCTCCGGATGGCCGCCATATAAATACTAAACTTTCATCGCCTGAGATTGAACTGAAGCTTTGCCCGTTTCCGTCGCCCATATCCTCATCTACTTCTTCTTTCGAGATCTGAATCCATTCGCCAACCGGCGAAAGAATGTCATAAAATGACTGAAATGAAACTGCATTGAGATACAGGTTTTCTACGCTGTCTGGAGGCGCGTCCAGATTAACGTCTATATTGCCAACTTTTTGCAGAAGGCTATCTTCTGACTGCGAATATACATTATTAACGGCAAACAACCCTGATAACAGGACCGCAAACAAAAAATATGTAGCAAAATTCTTCATTTAAGCTAAAATTATAAAATTCAGAATATTATTAGGCTCATAAAGTTTGACATGCCGAAACCCAAAAAGTTTAATGTAATTTCCTTCTTTTATTAAGGTATTCCATAAGCGATATGTCGAAAGGTGTGTCAGTTGATAGCAGAACGTAGTCAATATTATTAGAACGGCAGGCAAATTTATATTTGTCAAGGAACTCCTGCACAGCTTCTTTATATGAATTGACCACAGAAAGCGGCTGCGAAAGCATTTCCTTGCTTGTTTCAAGGTCTTTGAAAACTGTTGGCGAATCAAGTGCAAAGCTCATTTCCATTGGATCGAGAACCTGGAACACAATCACTTCATTTTTGTTGTAACGAAAATGTTTTAACGAATTTATTACAGCATCCTGATCGTCAAACAGATCGCTGAAGATCATAACCAGCCCCCTGCGTTTTATCCTTTCGGCAACGCTGTTCAAAGCCGCGGCTGTATTTGTTTTACCCGATGACTGAATATCGGCTAAGTGAGTCAATATTAATTTCAGGTTCTGGCTAGTCGCTTTTGGAGGAATTAAAGTCTGAATATCCTCATCGTATACAACTAGCCCTGCCGCATCTTTCTGGAAAAACATAAGCACCGATAATGATGCTGCAAGATAAGTAGCGTACTCAAGTTTGGTAATATCGCTGGTTTTCCCGCTTTCGGCTTTTGAATCTTTTTTGCCAAACAGTTTTTTGAAAGATGATAGTGAGCTTAATCCTGTTCCGGAAGATTTGAACGACATTGATTTGCTTGCATCTACTATAAGGTATGACTTGAGGTTTGTTTCTTCTTCGTATTGTTTGATATAATAACGGTCGGTTCTGCCTAATACTTTCCAGTCGAGGTACTTAATATCATCTCCGGGCATATACTGGCGGTGCTCAGCAAATTCTACGCTGAAGCCGTGGTAAGGGCTTTTGTGCATTCCTGCAATAAAGCCCTCCACAACTAAACGCGCTTTTAACTCAATATTGGATAGTTTGGAGATTACAGAAGGCTTTAGATATTTCCTGTAATCTGTCTGCAATAGTTCTGTTACTGGTTTGGTTTTTTTGTATCCGTGCTCTTATCCTTGGGCTTTACATCGGTCGGTTTATTATCGCTTTGTTTCTTTACATCAGTCTTATTATCAGGATTCTGCCCGTCATTTTTCTTGTCATCAGTTTTCTTATCTGTACTCTTTTTGTCGTCTGTTTTCTTATCGCCGGCTGTTTTATTTGAATCGGCAGACTGCGAATCCTTAATTATATCTTCAATTG
>CAZMRG010000088.1:0-13873 GCA_964568655.1 uncultured Ignavibacteriales bacterium
GATAGTGATAATGTCAGTATTGATACTTTTCGGATTCATTTTCGGTTAGATAGTGTTTCCTGAATAATAAAGTTTTACGCCGGCTGGGCGCCTTATCACCTGCGCCGGCGTCTTTTTTCCGGTCAATATAATCTGTTCAAACCTTATGCCTGCTGTTATCGGCAAAAATATTTTCTCATCGTTAGAAATTTAACTGAAAACGTTATTGTTAAGCCGTTAGAAGTTGGTTAACTTTGTCTTAGTAAGCGGGCTGTAGAAGATTTTCTAATAAACAATTTTTCACTAATCAACCTAACCAATCGAAATGAATTCAGATATAAATCCTGTTTTAAAAAATAGCAACTTACTCATAACCGGAACGGTTGCACTAATTGCAATCTTAATTCTTGTAGGATTTATTTTCGGATAGAGTGTAGCTAAAAGATTTTCTTAAATAGCTTAAGCGTTTAACTTGTTTAAAAGCTTAAGTCATATTAAACCAAAGAAGACAGATTAAAAAAATTAAACCCGGAGCGTAAACTCCGGGATTTTTTTGTAAAAAACTTCAATTTGTACGCTTACCCTTCGTCTCCTGCCTTCGCCGCAAGCTTCAGCAGGCAGGCGCCTACCCTTCGTCTTCGCTCAGGGTGTGAACTAAAAAGCAAAGGCAGAAAGCATCCTTCGCTTCCGCTAATGATGACTCTCTGCCTATTAACTTTATGAACTTTATAAACTTTACGAACTCCAGCGCTATCTATGGGATTGCTTCCTGCCTGCGCCGAGGCTTCGGCAGGCAGGCGCTTCGCCCACAATTGAAGAAACTACTTCTTTATCGACGGGCTGTCTTTGAGTCTTTTAATTCTCTCAATTTCGTTATTCAGCTCCGCCGAAGGTCCGGTTACGCTTTCCATTCTCTTCAACAGGTCAATTTCCTTGTCATATTCGCCGCCGTTTTCATATGTCAGTTTTAGTATCATATACGGATTATAATACCCGCTCATATCTTTTGGCTTTTCGCTTATCTTTTTCAGCGCTTCAGTTTCTATTTCCGCGGCATACATCTTGTATGTATTAAGATCTCCCGCGCTTAGATATAAGTTCGCTATGTTATATTTCAGGCGGTAATCAAGCTCAACATTTTCTTTGGGAATCCGGTCTTCCATGGCTTTCAGGACCTTAAGGCACATGTCTTTATTATTCATTACGTTTACGTAATAATTTGCGAGCGCCATGTATGATTCCCTGTAATTATACGAGATCCTTACCATATTCTCATCGAAGAAAACGCCGTTGTTGTTGAATGAACGCAGTATAAACCCGCGCTGGTATGATTTGTTCGGAGTTGCATTATCGCCCAGCAGATCCTTTGTTGTCAGATCGACATTAACATTTTCGACGTTTGATTGCTGCGGAATCTCAGGAGTCAGCCTGTACGCAAGCCCTTCAAGCTTAAGGTAAGGGGTTAACCCTATCCTGCTGCCGTCATCGCAGGTTGAAGCGAAGTAAACAGGCCTCTGCCAGTTATTCGCCTGTATAATATCTCTTACCATCAGATCCTGAACGCGTACAGCTTTGATATTACCGGAATTTATTGTAGGCGACATCTTGAAACTGATCTTGCCTCTGCTAATAAGCGCTGAATCAGTAACTCCAAATTCTTTGAATACGTTTGAAGGCACAGGAAGGTCAATGGTTCTTGCTTCGAACTGGACAGGCTGCAGCCTTTCAATCTGGTCGTCCTTGTAATTCATAGGAACCTTCATGGAGCCATACGGCGTATCATTCCTGAGTTCCTTAATGTACCAATCGGTATTTATGAGGCTAAGGTTTGCCACTCTTACATCACGTCTTACGCCTTCAACATCCTGCATATACCAAAGCGGGAATGTATCGTTATCGCCGCAAGTAAACAAAATCGCATTTGGCGCGCAGCTTTGAAGCATGTTATAAGCATAATCCCATGGCACCCAATTTTGCGATCTATCCTGGAAGTGGTAATTCGTACGGAGCATATTCAACGGCATTACCACTAATGCAATACCAAGAAATGCGTAAGTAACGCCTTTTGCAGCCGAGGCGCTCTTCACAAATTTTTTAATTTCTTCAACAATATTGCTTAGGGCTATGGCTATCCATATGGCAAATACAAACCAACTGCCTGCGTAAAAATATTCACGGTCGCGGGGCTGAGCCTGCTGTTGGTTCTGGTAGAAACAGATCAGAAAGCCCATGAATATAAACATCATCAAAAACACTGAAGCCATTTTCCAGTCCCGCCGGAAATGATACATCAGTCCAAGCATCCCGATAATAAATGGTATGCCGTACAGCTGATTAAATTTTACGCCGGCATCCTGGTCCCATGATTCTCTTCCTACAAATTCCCAAAGCAGGTATCTTATATACATGTGGTTCATCTGCCATTTCCAGAAATAATCGAGGTCGCTTGAGTAATTTGCGAAAGTGGGCTGGTGCTGCGGTTCTGAAGAAAATCTTCTTTTGAAAGTTGGGAAATCTCCGTATTGCTCGCGGCTAAGATATGAAACCAGCGTTTTAATATCCTTCGGGTCATTTTCATTCATAGGCGGATGCTGGTTGGCGCGGATAATTATCATTGTATAGACCGAGAAGCCTATAATAGCCATAAGCGCCGAAGCGGATACAAGATATAAAGCCGCTTTCTTATTTTGCTGCGCCCAGTAAACTCCGTATGCAAGCCCGCCAACTATTATAGCAAGAATAATGCCTGTAATAAAGAAACTATCGCCGCCGATACTTGTTATAAGCAAAGGCATATACTTTACTATGCCGGGATAAATTGCGAAGTTGGCGATAAGTCCTACAATAAACGGGATATAAAACGAATTTTTGTTAAATATTTTCTTCCAGAAAACCCCCATTACTATAACGCTGACAAAGAACATTATCAGCTTAAAGCGGGTGTCATATTCTTTATATTCTTCTGTGGTTGGCGGAGTTGAGCTTGTTTGAGATGACCACATTACAGCCGCAATTACTATTAACAGCGCGGCATGCCCAAGGAATATTTTAGCGGTATATTTTACGTCGTTATCGTTGGTATAATATTTTTTCATCACATATAGCATCCCGACAGGTACGGCGGCAAGTACGCTCATAAGATGCACGCCCGGCGAGAGCCCCAGCACAAACGCTATGAACAGTATGTATCTTTCGCTTCCGGGTTGGTCGGCTTTTTCATACCAAACCATCATGACCCATATCATCAGCGTAAACAGGAAAGTGCTGAACCCGAACACGTTTGACTCAGTCGAGTTGAACCAGAATGCGGTCGCAAACGCAAACGAGAGAGCTCCTATAGCGGAGGAAATATAAGTTACAACCGAATCCTCGTCTTTTTTATAATTTCTGATCAGCCTTACCGCTACGAGGTAAAGGAACAGAACCGAGAACGAGCTTGCTATAACTGTCAGCGTGTTTATTCTGAATCCTATATTATCCGCAAACGGAATGAGGGTGAGTATACGGTTCATCATTATAAAAAACGGCGCGCCCGGCGGATGCGTTATCTGCATGCCGTATGACGCGGCTGAAAGCTCGCCGCAATCCCAGAAAGAAACCGAAGGCTGAACTGTCAGGAAGAAAACAACGAGGGCCGTAAGAAATACAATCGCACCGATTACACGGTGAATAACTTTGTTATTCATTATTTATACTGTTAATCTTTATTTTATTTTGAAGTAAAGAAGGAATAATTACTCTATAATATAGTGAGATGGATAAAATTGTAGCGAAAAATGACTCTTTTTTAATATTTTAAAATAATCTACAAATATAAATCGTCCAAAATTGAGAAACAACGCAATCTTGCTAATTTAGGGATAAATCCTAATAAATATATATGTTTCGCTTTGGAAAGTTTAACAAATTAGTAAATTCTAAAATTAGACGGCGAAATATCCAATGAATATTTCATCAATTCCAGCCGCATAATAAATACTAATTTTTCCCAATATTTATAGACCCGAACAAGCTCTTTTAATACGGGTGGATTTCTATAAACTACAGAAAAAGCGAAACTTGAGACGCTTTTCAGTAGTTTATGAATATATACAAACTTTCTTGATTCTTCGATCATTCGATTTTTCTCTCTAAGTTAATAATTTATATAATAATACATAACAATAGAAAGTACTTCTAAAAAATGAATTTAAGGCTGAACAATAGGTCGGCGCTTCTGATATTACAGGCGCTGTTATTTAGCGCTATATCATTATTTATAAGCGGCCGCCTGTTTTCGCAGCAGCTGCAGATTGATGAAGTAAAATTCATTCATAAAGATACAACTACATTCGCTGATAATGTTCTGAGCGACGCCGTGGCAATTACCAAAGAGAAGCTGTACAAGAATAAGATACTTGGCGATGACATTGTGAAATTGAAAAAATTTTACTTTGACAACGGATTTTTCGACGTTAGCGTTGATACCCTTGTGAAGTACGATTATGACAATGAAAATGTATCTGTAAGATTTATAATTAAAGAAAACAAACATTATAAAATTGATAGTATCACCTATAAAGGTTTAGAGAAAATCCCTGAAGCTCTAAAATTAAGCGTTGACAGCGTCAAAATTATAAAAAAAAAGGATTATTATAATAAAGCGCTTATAATCCAGCAAAAGAATAAAATTGTTGACCTGCTTCAAAACAATGGGTATATGAACGCGGGCATTAAAAAAGATTCAGGTACAACGGTTATTAAATTTGACTCAGCTGCAACGGTTGTAATTAAATTTGAAGGGGCCGACACAATAAATAAATTCGGGAAAACAAAAATTAGTATTGACAGTAATAAATATAATGTAGATGAAAGTATTTTTATAAAAGTCCTTACATACAAAGATGGCGATATTTACAGCAAACACGAAGAACTTGCTTCTGAAAAGAATATGTCGGAATATGGTATTGTTCAAAGCGCCAGACTTGACCCGGTTTCAATAAACAGCGCCGGTGTTATTGATTTCCAGGCAAACATAATATTAAATAAAAGAAACGAGGTTATTCCTTATGTGGAAGCTGCAAATTTAGATAATACGTTTTATCTTGGCGGGGGCGCTAAATATGTAAATAAATATTTTTTAAACGGCGGGAAAGTTCTTACTGTTGAGCTTCAGTCTTTTCTGCACTCGGTTCAGGTAAACAGGTTTGTTTTTAGTACGGGAATTACCCAGCCTTTTTTATTTAACACTCACTCTTCACTTACTGATAAAGTATCTGTGGGTCTGTATAATCTGCAAGGATTCAAGAATTATTACGCAGGTAATCTAACAAGGCTTGATTATTTTATTTCAGACCATACTTTTTACACTAATGCCTCGCTTGATTTTACAGCAGAAATGGTATGGTTTAAATTTGAAATAGACAGCACGGGGACTTTAACGCAGTTCAACACATTTATCAATGCAACCATTATACATAATAATACTAACAGTGAAACTTCTCCCTCACATGGACTTTTTCATTTGATTTCGGTAGGAGAAGGCGGCACTATTCCAAGTGTTTTGATTAAGCTTTTTAATAAAGATGTAACTTACTCAAGATTTTTTAAATTGTATACATCTAACAGATTTTTCCTGGATTTAGGTAAAATAATGGAAACGCTGATATTTGCTACTTCATTTAAAGTTGGGGATATAATAGAATATGGGCATGGCGCCAGGCAATACCCGGTTCAGCCTCTTTACCGGTTTTTCAGCGGAGGTACGGGAAGCTTAAGAGGATGGAGCGCTAAATCTAACGGCGTTCTTGTTGACAGACTAAACGGGGGCGAGTTTTTGCTCGAAGGCAGTATTGAACTGCGAAAAAGACTTTTCCCGGCTTCTTCAGCATTTACAAAAAATATCGGGCTGGCGGTTTTTCTGGATTATGGAAATGTCTGGGAAACTCACAAAGATTTCAGATTTAATCAAATAGCGCTTGCTGTCGGGTTCGGGCCGCGTTATGATCTATTTCTTGGACCGGTAAGAGTTGACCTTGGTTTTAAGTTATATGACCCAACCGATGCAAAAGGGGAAAAATGGATTTTCAATAATTGGTCCAGAATTTTCAAAGATAAATTTGCTATTACTGTGGGAATAGGCGAAGCATTCTAAACAATATTTTTGCGTGTCTCCTGTTTTAAAACCTGAATTTGTATATTACTTTTATTCCTGTCCTTGATTGCTGGTCAGTAGTTGTAATTGAGGTATATGTGAGCATTTCTCTTGCAATTTCAAGAAGAAGAGTTTCCGGAAGATTAAGATTTAATAGTTTACTTAACGGGTAATCAATTGTAAACTCTAAATAGCTGGCATTATTTACTTCATGTCCCCCGACTTTAACAGTAGCATCGCCAAACTCTGAAGTAACCTGTATATCAGTATTTTTGACTACATCGCCTTCGCTGTATTTAAAATCGGCGCCCACTATAAAAGGCAGCACTTCCCTTAGCGCATCGGTAAGATATGATGATGCATAATATGAACCAACTGATTGACCTAACCCTGAAGCCATAGCTGACTGCTGAGATTCTGTAAGATCGCTTTTGAACTTTCCAAACAGCAGGAAAGTTACCGCATCACCGTCGGCGTTTTCGCCGGTAATTTCATCGCCATCCTGAATCAGCTTGAATGAAATTTTAGGAGTATCCACGCTTCCTTTTACAAAAGCCGCAACTTCAACCGGAATACTCGATATAGCGCCATATTGCTCAGCTGTCTTTGTTCCTGAATAAATTGCCCTCAAATCAAGCGAAGGATTTGCAATCGGGCCGTTAAAAGTAATCCTGCTGTTTTTTAATTTAAAATCCCTGTAAAGCCTGAAATACGAATTTCCTGTAACTTCTACGTTACCGTAAGCATTCAATTCCTTATTCTCAGTTTTCAGATTCAAATCGACCTGCACGGTTCCATATAACTTGCTGCGGGCAAGAGAAATAAAACTAACATCAATATTGAGATCTTTTTCTGTTTTTACATTCAAATCCAGATTCAGAAAATCCCAAACGGATGTTTCCGGTCTTCTAAGTCTGAATTTATATTTCTCAAACGGGTTTGTTCTCTCATATCTCTTTGGGCCAATTGCAATTAGTGAATCCCCGGTATGATATGCTGAGTCCGAAGCATTAATATAAACAAAATTATCAGGTCCAACATCATATCCGCTTCCATTTAAGGGAACAGATGAAATTGTCGCGTCTTTGATCAGAAACTGCCCGGAAACATCAAGTTTTTGAAAATTTCCTTTTATGGATATTGGCGGGGTCCCGCTGCCGCCTTCAAAAGAACCATATATGCCAAGGTCATTTGCTTCTACGCTGTTATCAAGAAATTCCATATCGCCAGAAGCTTTTAGATCTATGTCGTTTATTTTAAGCCCTTTGAAATCAATATTTCCGTAAATATCGAAATGTTTTGAATCATCATTAGCGTTTAGCAGGCTTATCCTGTCAATTATAAGTTTCGAGTCAGCTGTGCTGACTTTCATATTAAAACCATAATCCATTCCGAGAAGCGGGAAGAAGTAACCTCCGTTAGAAATTGCAAGATTCCCGGTTAGCTGGGGATCGGAGGCTGTGCCTGCCGCGTTAATCTCGCCTATAAGAACGCCCCTTAGATCTCCAACAGACGGAACAAGTTTGGTAAAATATCCCAGCTCAAAGTTGTTTGCGGTAAGCTTTAAGGCCACCGGGTTGTTCACAAATTCAACCGCGCTATCCTGCGGCAGCAAAGGATTTTTGTAAGGGACCGTTCCGCTTAGAACTAAACTTCCCTTATTTTCATAATTTTGAAATGTAATATCCGGCGTTATTACTTCATCTTTATAATCAAGCTTAGCGCTTATTGTTCCCACATTTATATCATTGTATTTAATAACATTTGTATTTACGATTGCGCTGATCTCAGGATTATCAATTGTGCCTTTATAATTTATCGAGAATTTTGTCAGCTCGCCTTGAACCGGATATTTATATTTAGTTATTACAATGGTTGTATCCTGAGGATTGATCGCATCATATACAGTTGCCAGCGGGAGGTTATCGCTCCCTATTGTCAGATCGCTTGAGCCCGCTAACGAATATACCCCGCTTACATTAACAACTGCTTTTTGGCTCTTTATAGCAAATTGTTGAAAATTTATTTCATTCCCCGGCGTGTAACTTACTATCCATGTATTGTTATTCTCGGCTTCATACTTGCCATACTTGGCTTTTAAGCTGTCGATATTGGCGATAATTTTTTCGCCGCTCATATCGAAGTTTCCGGCGAGTATTACAGAATTTGTAGTATCCTGCCTGGCACGGGCCCGGATATCCGCAACAGATCTTTGCAGATCAAGATCTAATTTGGCGGAATCTATTTCAGTGTATCCAAAAATAATTTTGTCGCCGGTTGTGTTCAGTTTAATTGTGAAAGGAGATAGTGAATTATTTTCCGTTGTTGAATAATCATTATTAAACGAAAAATCTGTGTTTACATTTCTTATAACTATAGTTGAATCATAATATCTAAAATCTTTTATTTTCACAATCACATTCGATTTGAATCCATTCGATGAGTTTTCAATATTTCCGTTAACAGCTCCGTTAAACACAATTCCGAACGGCTGTAAAGTTTCGTTCAGTTTTGCCGAATCCTTAACGTTAATTTCAAAATTAAACTTAAAATTATCTCCGCTGTTATGACTGGTTCCTGATGCAGAAATACCGGAAGAATCTGTTCCGGAGTTTAGTTTGTTTTTAATGGCATCGCTGAATAACTTAACATTGGCGCTAATTGAATTAGACACCGCTCCGAAATTGAACGTTCCCGAAGCGTTAATATCGGCCATGTCGGTAACAACCTTTAACGAACTTTCGCCGCCTGAATTGTTTATCTGAATATTTAGCGGGGTTTTGGGTATTTGATATTGAGAATAGTTCGATTTTTGAATATCAAAATCATATTTTCCGTTGATATTACTTAGATCGATCCCCCTGCCATTTATATCAAATGCAGTATTTATTGAGCTCTTATCTGACGCATTTTTAGTGAATTTGGATATATCAAGATTGCCGACTTTCCCTTTCAGCACATAGATGGGATCTTTCATATTTGAAATATTAACTTTGCCTGTAACATCGGCTGATCCGGCTGAGGAATTTGCTTTTACTTTAAAATCCAGGTTGTTCCGGTTGGTTTTTATATCTCCAAGCGAGCTGCTTACATTATATCCGGCAATTGATGAATTGTTCAGCGAATACGTTACGCTTGAATTCATTTTATTTAAAGCGAACCCGCTGCCATCAAACTTAGCCGAAATATTCAGGTTGCTGTTGAGCTTATTATTTTTTAATATCTTTCCCAAATTAAGTCGTTGGGTAACCACGTAGCCGTTGTATGTTTCAGTATTCAGATTCAGATTTGTATGTCCGTTTACATTACCGCCGCCTGTAGTCAGGTCATATTCTGTATAGAAATTATCAACTGTGCCCCTGTAATATATATTGCCTCTTACAGGTCCTAACACGCTGTAGTTCGGAATAGAAACGCCTTTTAGGATTGTTAATACGTCTCCCGGCTGAAGATTCAGATCGCTTACCGTTACATCAAAGTATAAACTATCAGGTTCCTGAAGATTTTGAATATTTCCCTTTAGATTTATAGTTGAGTTCAGAAACTGCAAATTAAGAGCGCTGATATTCATGTTTCCGTATTTTCCGTTTGCTTCGAACTGAAGAGCAACGGAGCTATCAAGCATGGTTAGATCAGGAAGGAAAAACCGGAGGTCGGCAAAATTAAACTTCGCAATATCTATTTTTATATCAACTATCTTTTCTTTGAAATCCTCATAGTTGACTCCGTTTAAAGGATTGAAATCTTTTACGTTCACCTTATTGATCTTCAACTCGCTTCTGTCTGTCACAATTTCCAGGGCGCTTACATCTGTTACAGTATCGGTAATGTTTATGGCTGATACCAGAGATAGTTTCTTAAGGTTAAAATCTGAGTTAGTATTAAATGAAAGATTAACAATGTTAACGCTTTTATTTTCTTTAGAATATTTTGCATTTAGTTCAAGCTGTAAATTAGTTACATCGAGGTTATTTAAATCGAATTCTTTAAGTTTTTCACGTACAGGATTATTAAGATTAAAATCTTTATTATACTCTCCCACAATTCTTGCATATCCGTTTTCGATCTTAAATTTGTCGACCGAAATATCCCAATCGAATGGCGAAGAAGTTGTATCGGTTGATGGCGGGCCAAACAGGTTTGAATAATTCCACAATTGTTTGCCAGAGCTATCTTTGGAGCCAAGAAGATTAATGCGCGGAGAGCTTAGTATAACATAATCGAGATTGATTTTATGTTTCAGAAGCGCCCATAGATCATATTTTACATCAAGAGAGGCAAACTTAACAAGCGTATCGCCTTTTACAGTAATGCTGCCGTTATTTAATTTTATTCCTTTTAGAATATTTCCTTCAAGTGATTCGGCGTCAACTTTATTTTCTTTTAATTCCCATGATTTGTTTAGTTTGTTAAGAGTAAACTCAAGAGCCCACTTATTGAAAAGGTCAGTCTGAATAAATATGTAAATGCCTACTACAAGAATGATAATGAAAACAATCAGCCCGCCGGCAATTTTCCCAATTATTTTTAATGCTCTATTTCGTTTTTTTTCTTTTGGCATTTGTATTGATTCACTTCTTTGTCCTCGATCAGCGTTATTTACTTATAAACAAGTCTAAGCGTTTCGTGACTAACCCTATTATATAATTAACATGATTTTATACTGGCAGGTTGCAAATTTGCTTATCAAAATGTCTTTATAAGCATAGAAAAATCAGAGGCTTACAATAAGAAATATATAAGGGCCGTCTTCAATTTTTAGGGGAACTCATTAATATCACAGAAATCAGAATCAGGCAGTTGATGAGCTGATTAACCCAGACCCAAAGTGTAAAACATAGCAATTGCCGATGCAAACATTACAATAAATGTGATCCACACCACAATATTTGAAAGCCATCCGCTTCGGTTTTTGCCCATAATTTTACGGTTGCGGGCAATCTTTGCGATTAAAAAAATCAGGGGCACAGCGGCCACTCCGTTAAAGACAGCGGTAAAAACTAAAGCTTTAATCGGGTTAATGCCAATAAAATTGATCATTAAACCGATTACGGTAGCAATAGTGATTACGCCATAAAAACCATGAGCGCGTTTTAGTTTCCTGTTAAGCCCTTGTTTCAAGTTGAACGCTTCAGATAAGGCATAAGCCGCTGAACCCGAAAGAACGGGAATACCTAACAGACCCAAACCGATGATGCCGGTTGCAAAAATCAGCTTTGCTAAGAAACCTGAATAGGGGAAAGTCCGGACAAGAGGTTCGAGCGCTTTGGCTGCATCGGCGGCCGTTGCAACATTTGTAATACCGTTGTGGTGCAAAACAGTGGCGGCCACTACAATTATTGACCAGGTAGCGAATTCCGAGAACGCCATTCCGATAAAATTATCGATGCGTAGATTTCTGATAAATACAATCCCTACCCTGGGCTTGCCATTGGGGCCGATCAGATGTTGGGCTTTTTCTTCTTCCACTTCTTCCGAGGCCTGCCAGAAAAACATGTAAGGAGAAATTGTAGTTCCCAGGATGCCTGTAATAATAAAGAAGAAAGCAAAGTTCAATTCCATATGCGGCAGGAAAGTAGCTGTAAATATTGTCCACCAGGGCTGGCTGATAATGAAGACTGTAATTGGATAAGCGAGCAAAGTTAAGGCGAGCCATTTTAATATACGTGAATATACCCTATAGGAAGTAAAGATCTCTAAAACTAAGATCAAGGCTGTGAAACCCAAAGTCAGAACGACAAAGTTGACCGGTATAATCAGTTGTGCCGCCGCCGCGACGGCGCCGATATCCGCGCCAATATTAATTGTATTGGCAATAACCACAAGCGAGACAGACGCATAAAGAACTTTTTTGCTATAGTTGGCTTTGATTACGGCCGCCAAGCCGTGCCCGGTTACGGCGCCAATCCTTGCGCAGGCTTCCTGAATAGCTACCATGAGCGGCAGCATAGCTAACACAGTCCATAATTGGCCGTAGCCGAATTGCGCTCCGGTTTGAGTATAAGTTGCTATTCCGGAAGGATCGTCATCTGCAGCCCCGGTAATTACGCCGGGTCCTAAATACTTTAGTAATTTTTTCGGTTTTTTTACCGGTTTTTTTATTGGCAATTTTACGAGTTTTCTCTTTAGTCAGTTTTAGATACAGTTTTTTGTTTCTTATCCGTTTCCTTTTTTATCAGTTCAGATATTTTAGGTATGATAAAGGCATCCTTATCGGGTATGATTTTCATTACGCTGTATTTTTTTGTATATACCTGCGTGAATTCAGCGCCAAAGTATAAGATCAATCCTGAATAATATATCCACATAAGCAAAATTACAAGGGAGGCCGCCGCTCCGTAAGTTGAACTGTAAGAATTGTTACCCAAATATGTCCCGATCGCGAATTTACCAATTGAAAATAAAACCGAAGTGATCACTGCTCCCATAAAAACAAACCGCCATTTTATAATAACGTCTGGAAGATATTTAAATATCAGTGCAAACATCAAAGTAATTACCGAAAACGAGACGATGAAATTAACAACTATCATTATAGTCGCTATATAAAACATTGAGCCGATATAGTTTTGAAGCGCGCTTAGCGCCGCATTTACGATCAATGATACCAGAAGTATAAACGCAGTGCTGATAACCATTGAAAAAGAAGAAAGCCGGTTTTTAAGCAGTCCTTTTATTCCGCGGCCGGGCTTTTGTTCCACTCCCCAAATAATATTTAAGGATTCCTGCAGCTCAAGGAATACTCCGACAGATCCCAGTATTAACACAATGAAACTAAAAATAGCGGCAATGATACCTTTTGAAGGAGCCGAAGCCCCTTTGATCATAGTTTCAATCATAACCGCGCCATCATGACCAACAAGATTCTGTATTTGGCCGACAATCTGTCCTCTCACGGCATCTTCTCCAAATACCAATCCTGCAATTGCAATAATAATGATCAGCATTGGGGTTAGTGAGAAAGCGGAATAAAATGAAAGAGCGGCTGCCATTTTAAAACCCTTATCATCAAGAAACTGGTCGAATGAATTACCGATCAGTGAAAAAATTATTTTAAGGTTAAAGCGCTCCTTAACGATTTTTTTCTTTTCGGTTTCTTTGCTTATCATATTTTCTTTTATGTTACTCATTAGTTACTAAATAAACATCTTATCCGGCTTCGGGGTTGCACGTTCATTTGCTGATATTTGAGATATAATTAGTTTCAATATTGATCAAAGTTTTTTTGCTTTCGGGAAAACATGAATAATAAGTCAGGAATTATGCAAATAATATAAGGGAATAAAAATTACCTGAGAAAAAAAATAATGGATTTTAGAGGCTATAATTTAGATTGGGCTTTAAATAAATTGATTTAGGAATAAGTTATGTCTTAATTTTCAGGTCCTGGCGGATTCCCATCATTCTTAACAAAGAATGAAGCCAGCTGATAGTGGATTCCGCTCCCTGATTTTGGTTTATCATTGCCGAGTTTAACCCGTCAAAACATGCGCCGGTGGTCAGATCGCACAGGGGTTCCTGCCTGTCGTTATTTCCTAAGAACCAGCTGAATGCAATGCCAAGCCTGTCTATCCATGCATTATCGCCGGTTATAGAATACGCTAAGTAACAAGCGTCTATCATTGCGGGAATTTCAATCGGCTGCTGGTCATACTTTGATTTTATCCCGCCTTTATGAAACCACTCGCTGTTCCCGACTATCGAAAGGCAGTTTTTTTCAGTATCGTATAAGGATTCATAAAGCCAGTTTAACGATTCCAA
>CAZMRG010000089.1:0-1105 GCA_964568655.1 uncultured Ignavibacteriales bacterium
TTTTCACAACATTAATTCCACAGTTATACTCTCAGAACTTAAAAAGCTTTCCCAAAAATGAATTATACGGCGGGTATGCATTTGGCTCCGCGCAGGAAATTGCAAACGTCTATTCCGATATATTTGCAATATCCATTTCGTTTGGCTTGCTGGATTTCAATTTAAAATCACCAGTTGGACCTGTATTTTTAGGCTACAGGCGATACCTGACTAAAAACCTCGCGCTTAGCGTTGCCGCGTCCTATTCAGAATTTACTAATGAATATAAGGCAAGCGATAATCCGAAAATATTATTTACAGCTAAAAACTCGTTTGTTACAGGTATGGCGTTCCTGGACCTGTATTACGTCAACTCCGAAAGCTTCCAGATGTATTCCGGCGGCGGCGTTGGATTCGTTAACGTAAGCCAAACCATCACCGATACTTCATCAACCAGTTCCGGGCAAAAATCGATTGCCGCATTCCAGGTTACCGCAGCTGGATTCCGCTTTGGAAAAGATTTCGGCGGCTTCCTTGAACTAGGTTATGGTTTCCACGGAATCCTTAACGCCGGCGTATCGTATAAATTTTAGTTTTTTTATTCATAGATTTGACAACATTTGAAATGTTGTCAAATCTGGTATTATGCAAATTATTTAAACTGCAAAAGTTTAAATTATTTGTGATATTTGGAAAAATGCATTACATATGGCTTCTCCTGATAACTGCCCGTTCTGCGAAATCATAAAAAACGATCCGCCTCCGCATTGTATTTATGAGGATTCCCGGTTCATAGTTATTCTTGACAGGGAATCGATGGGGTTGGGCCATTGTTTAATAATTCCCAGGCGCCACGTTTCAAAAAATATATGAGCTTGACAATAATGTCTATAATGAATTATTCAAAGTTGCAAAACGTTTGTCGAATATTCTGAAGAAGCTTGATAACGTTAGATCAGTTGCATATGTAGCATCCGGCAGCGGAGTGCAGCATGTACACCTGCACCTCGTACCGCATAACGACCCCGATGTTCTTATGAATCCGTTGAATTATATTAAGAAATTAGACGGGAATGAGCTGGCTGAAAAAGGAAAATTTATCAGGGATTTCATAAAACAAAATTAG
>CAZMRG010000089.1:1205-5527 GCA_964568655.1 uncultured Ignavibacteriales bacterium
AATCAAAAGAAATAATTTTGTACTGCTATTGTATAATGCCCAATCATGTGCACTTGTTAATGAGTCTGAACGAAAATTATAAAGGATCACTGAGCAATTGGATATCTGCATTCAAAAGATATACTTCTAAGATATTCAAAGAAAATTTTGGCTTATCAAATATTTGGCAACTTAATTTTTATGAGCACATTGTGAGATCAGAAAAATCATTGGAGTTGATAGCAGATTATATATTAACTAATCCTATCCGGAAAAATATGGTTGAAAATTGGAAGGAATTTAAATATTCACAGGTATGCATTTAATTAGCGGCTCGTTCGGGGAACGAGCCCTACAAAGGAATATCTATAAAAAAAGAGGGAACGAGCCCTACAGGGGATTTTCTTCTTTTTCTTTGAAACAAAATCGCTCCATTTTGTATATAATGAACAACGGATTATTCTAAACTAAACTATAATTAATATGAAAAAATTAGCGTTACTGATTCTATCGTTGATATTTATCGTTGGTTTTTCCAGGCCGGCGTTCCCGCAGTCTAATACCACCATGCAGGATATTTTTGAAACGATAAATAAGAAAGTCATCGACCTGGAAGAAACGCAGAACCAGGAAGTGGTAAACGTGACTTTTGATCTCATTGTAGGCACAAATAAAAAAGTCGTGTTGCGCTTTCTTGACCCGGCGTTTGCTTACAACATTTCTGTAATTGGCGACAGAAGGATCTCAAAAGTTAAAATAGGCGTGCGCAAGAAAGGCGATGCTGACTGGGAATATGTGGATGAAATGTCAGGCGAGAAACCAACGCTCCGCGTTGAACCGACCGGTTACGACCAGTATGAATTCACAATAAGCGTCGACCAGTTTAAAGGCGATAACACCACAGGGCACTTTGCTTTGCTGCTTTATCATAAAAATCCCGAGCGCGGAAATTAATTATTAAGGATTTGCCTGGAAAAATAATAAGCCTGTCTTTTCCGGACAGGCTTATCTATTATTTTAAATTGACGAATACCTTTCTACAGCTTTGTAATTTTGATATTCTTTATCCTTAAATAAAAAGGCGTAGTGTTGTGCCTTACAATAAATTTTACAGCAAGCGCAAAATAAGTCGAGCCTGATGCAAAAGTAAAATTTGATGATTCACCCATTTGAACCGGGCCAAATACCGGATTATTAATTAACGAAACAGGCGAAGCATTTGTGTATAGGCTGTAATAGCCATATGCGTGGGAACTGTCTGCATTTGACTCTATAGTGTACTCGACTTTTACGCCGCCTGAATTTGTTGTTGCATAATAAAGTGAGTCTGTTCCTATAGCAGAATCCGTTGGCTGAAACCAGACAGCTATCGAATCCTGGCTGTATAAAACCGTGCCGGCCGGTGTTGTAGTGGTTGATGTGGAATTATCGCTGCATGAAACGATGAATGAAACAATTAAGACAAATAGAGCAAGACTAAGAATATTTTTTATTTTCATATGTGCATTAAATTTGAATAAAATCTCCGTACTTTAAGCTGCAAGTTAGCTGAACCAAACTAAAGGTTAAATGACTATTTCTACTACCCTTAATTATTGCATAATTGCATATTAGGGGATTGAAAACAACAGGAATTTGGTATATATTTATAGTATATACTAAACAAATATATCGAATTATGAAAAATTTGTCATTAAAGCTCCGCGACGAGATTTTTCTTGAAACCGAAAAGGTGATAAGGAAGCTTAAAGTGCCGCGCAATTTGTATATAAACCACGCTATTGATCACTATAATAAGGTCTTCAAAAAACGTCAGCTTAAGGCAAAGCTTAGTGATGAATCAAAGCTGGTTGCGGGAGAATCTTTGAAGGTTTTGAAAGAATTTGAATCTCTTGAAGACTAATGGCTGAGGCGCTTAAGAAATTTGACGTCTGGATTGCTGACCTGAATCCGCGTATGGGAACAGAGCCCGGCAAAACAAGGCCGGTAATAGTTGTGCAAACCGATTTGCTTAATAATATTCATCCTTTGACGGTTATTTGCCCTATCTCTACAAACGTTCAATCAGGGTCCGAAATATTGAGGATACATCTTTCGGTAAAAGAAGCGGGACTGAAAACAAGATCTGATATTCTGGTTGACCAGCTAAGAGCTATAGATAATAAACGCCTGATACGGAAGATCGGAAGAATAAGCCGTACGAACGCTGCAAAACTTATGGAGAAACTTAAAATCATACTTGAACTGGATACAAAATGACCGACTACCTGCAGCATACACGCGAGGCATTTAATAAAATCGCGCCGGATTTTGACGAGTCCGATAAAAGCAATCCGATATTATTATGGATGCGCAAGATTGTATACGAAATTTATCTTAAGAATATTTCACCCGGCTCATATGTACTTGAGTTAAACGCCGGAACCGGTATTGACGCAAAATACCTTGCCTCGCACGGCATGAAAATGTTTGCGACAGATATATCCGACACCATGATAAGCCTTCTCAAAACAAGCGCAGCAAAGGAAATTGAATCAGGAGCTATAGAAGCCATGGTTTGCCCGTTTTCAGCTATTGGCTCTATTCCAAGATCAGGATTTGACGCGGCGATATCAAACTTCGGCGGCTTGAACTGCATTAGCGATTTTAATCAGCTATCCGACGACCTGAACGCCAAGCTTAAACCCGGCGGGAAATTTATCGCGGTTGTTATGAACGATTTCTGCCCGTGGGAAATATTTTATTACTGCCTGAAATTTGATTTTAAAAATGCGTTCCGCCGTTTCAAAAAAGAAGGCATTGACGCCGCTTTAGACGATCAGAAAGTAAAAACGTTTTATTTCTCTCCCAAAGAATTCGGGCGCGACTTCAGCGCCCATTTTGAAATTGAAAAAGTGTATGCGCACGGGCTCTACACTCCCTCGCCGTATCTGCTTGGAATTTACCGCAGACTCAAACCGCTTGTTAAGATCTGGATGAAAATAGATGAACTGGTAAAGGGACTCTTTCCATTTAACCGCTTCGGCGATCACTTTATAATAATCCTTCGCAAAAAATGAGGATCGCGATTATTACAACGGGATTTTCGAAAGACGCAGCCGATTACGGCGGCGCGGCCGCGTTTCATAATCTGGTTCGCGAACTCTCGCTCCAACAAGATATTGATATTTCAGTATTCGCTTTCTACTATCCATTTGATCAGCCCGAATATAATTTCTATAATGCGAAAGTGTTTTCTTTTGCTTCTTCCGGCAAGCTGAATGAGCTTAAGAAATTCAATATCTGGCGCAATTGCGAGAAGAAATTTGCTGCGGAGCATAGAAAAGAGAAGTTTGATATTGTTCACTCCATGTGGGCGGGTGAATCGGGCTTTGTTGCATCAAGATTCAGCCGCAAATTCAAGATCCCGTTCATTGCTAATATTGCCGGGGGCGAACTTGCCGGTATCGAAGAAATCGGCTATGGCAGCCGCATAAAGCAGGTGCAGAGGTATTTTGTAGACAGGACTTTTTCAAAAGCGCAGGTAATTATCAGCGGCTCGGATTTTATAATAGATAAGATCAAAACATATTACGATGAAACTATTTTATCAAAAGTTCAGATAATTCCGTTCGGAGTTGATGACAGTATGTTTTTTGTGAAAGAAGCGGATCCCGGAGCGACAGACGCGCCCGCATTAATAAGCGTTGCGAATATTGTCCCGGTAAAATCGCATGATACTCTTTTTAAAGCGCTTAAGATCGTAAATGAAAAATACCCGGCGCTTCAGTTGGAATGCTATGGACGGGATGACAGGAACGTTCTCGAAGATTTAGCCTGGTCCAACGGCGTTGCGGGTAATGTTATATCAGGCGGATTTAAAGACTATGAAAAAGTTCCCGACGTTTTAAATAAAGGCGCGATATTTGTTTCAAGCTCTTTGTATGAATCCGAAAATATGTCAGCAATAGAAGCAGCTTTTTGCGGATTGCCTGTTGTATCAACAGCCGTCGGCGCGGCGCCCGAAATAACTGAACATGTGGCTCCTCCGGGAGATTTTGAAACTCTTGCGGAAAAAATAATCTATGTGATAGAAAATTATCCTGCAGAAAAACAAAAAGCGCTTAATAAGCGCGCTGAATTAGTTGAAAAATACTCACTAAAGACCGCCGTGCAAAATTTTATTAATTTGTATAAGTCTCTGGTTTAGTCTGTAAGGTTTGTAAAGTTGGTAAGGTTTATAAAGTTTATAAAGTGTGAAGTTTGTAAAGTTTATAAGGTTTATATTTTGTAAAGTTCATAAGGTTTGTAAGATTTTTAAGTTTGTAGGGTTTGTTTGTAAACTTTACGAACTTTACGAACTT
>CAZMRG010000089.1:5627-13821 GCA_964568655.1 uncultured Ignavibacteriales bacterium
CCGAATTTGCATACTTCATCCATGCAATTACCGCATTCCAGATCGGATGAATTAAGCGATGCGCCGTGGGGCGGCTGAGGCATTGTCCAGTCGCTTCTAGTCGAGCCCAGCAGCGCAAGAGTTGGCGCGCCAGATGCCCATGAAATATGTATAATCGCAGAATCCTCTGAAACCGTCGCCCAAACCAACTGGAATATTCCCAGCGCTTCATCAAGCTTTGTTTTGCCCGCGAGGTTGATTAGATTCTTCCCAGTCTTCTCCTGCAAATATTCAGCTTTTTCTTTTATTCTGTCATCGCCAAGTATGAGAAAAGAATATTCACCATCGCCGGAGATCAGCTTTGCCAGCTCCGCGTAATTATCTATTGGCCAGTTGCGGGTCTTCCATAAACCTGCAGGATTTAATACAATTAATTTTGACCTTCCGTCCCACCCGTTCTTAAGCAATATTTGTTTTGCCCTGCTTAGCAGTTCCGGCTCGAGGTCAAGATGACAGTTATTTACAATGTTTTCAAATCCGGCACGGCGAAAAGTTTCAAGCGTTCTGAGGCTTGCGGCATTTGGACTCAGCCTGTCGAATTCAGAATAATATTCGCCGCCTGAGAAAAATCTCATCAGCCTGCTTGCGCGGTTCCGCTGCAGGTCAACAACTATATCATAATTGTTCTTCTTAAGCGCCACTCCCCACTTTTTAATTTCTTTAAGCTTGTCCAGCCGCGCCTTAAGCGAATCATATTTCATTCCCAGGGACGAAAAATTCCTGAAGGCAAATACGTTATCAAAAATTCCAATTGCCCTTAGCATTGGAACCGATTGTTCGCTTGTTATGTAATCAATAATAGCGCCGGGGTATTTTTTTCTAAGCGAGTTGCATGCCGGGATCGTTAATGCAGTATCGCCAATAGCGTGAAGCCGGATTATCAAAATTCTTTCCGGCGGCGCGGGCTTATCCCATTTCTTAAATGTAAAATTTTCCAGTTCCATCAAGCCAGCTTCAGTTGTTTATATACCTGCGGTATGCTTTCGGTGTGATGGCTGAGTATAATTGTCGTTTTGTTCAGGCGGTCCTTTTCAAGCCCGCTCCACAGCTCCTGCTCCAGCTCTTTTTCAAGCATGGCGTTTGCCTCATCAAGTATCAGGATTGCAGGGTCGAATGCCAGGGCTCTGGCAATCGCGATTCGCGCGCGCTGCCCGCCGCTTAGCGTAATTCCGCGCTCGCCTATAATTGTTTCCGCGCCGCCGGGCAGACTGTTTATAAATTCATCGAGACGGGTTATTCTTAATACTTCGTTAAACCGCTCGTCGCTAACACGTTTTTCGGAGAACAGAATATTTGCTTTTATTGTATCATGGAACAATACCGGTTCCTGCGCGGCAAAACCAATCTGGCGCCTGAGTTCATAAACATTGTAAGCGCTGATTTGTTTTTCGTCTATTAATACAGCGCCGCTTTTACTGTCATAAAACCTCATTAGCAGATTCGCAATAGTTGATTTTCCGCATCCCGAGGGGCCTGTTATCAGGAGCCATTGGCCGGGCTCGACGATGAAAGATAAATCGTTTAACACAGTTGTTTTTTCGTCATATCCAAACGTAACGTTTTTGAATTCAATCTTTCCGCTTACAGCCTTTGCTTCTTTTTTATCAGTATCCGGCTCTGCGGCTTCCGCAGGCCCGCCGCTGAGAAGATCTATTATCCTTTTTGTCGCGCCGCTTATTACCTGGTAGTTCAGGTAAACCCTTCCTGCGGCTACAAACGCCATAGTTACCGAGTATGCGTAAAAGTAAAACGCCACTATGCTTCCCATCGACCACCCGGCCGAAAAAGTCTGCGAAGTGCCGGCATAAAAAACGCCGACTATCAATATTGAAAGAAGAAGCTGGATAGAATGAGATGTGCGTGAATGAAGCTTCGAAGCTTCAATTTCATCTTTGGACGCTTCTGTAACTCTTTCGGAATATTTCCCCAGCTTAATTTTTTCGAGGACGAATGATTTAATCTCTCTTATTCCGAACAGCGTTTCTTCCATATACGCGTTTGCATCAGAGTGCTTCTGCTGGCTGCTTGATGAATACTGCCTGATTTTCCTGCTGAATAAAAGTATTAAAGGTACAATTAGTATTATCAGCGCAAGAACGATCAATGTTGCAGCCCAGTTTATAAACAGCATTACTATCAGGCATCCCGCTATAAATAAAACGTTCTGGAATACCGGCGCGACAAGATTTATAAAGAACGGCTGCATCTTTCCGATATCTTCGGTTGCCCTTGAAGAAAGCTCGCCTATCTGATTCGAGCCGTAAAAAGACATTTCTTTGTAAAGCAGCGAGCTGTAAAATTCCGTTCTCAGCCGGTTCCTTAACATAAATCCAAGCTCCTGCATGAGCACGTAGTTGTAATAGCCAAGCGCGGCTGAAACTACAAAGACCAAAACAAGAATTAATGCAAACAACCCCACATTAAAGCTGTACACTGAGCCCGCGCTGAACTTATCTACCATAAGCTTTAGCAGCCACGGGTAAAGCAGGTTTGATAAGGTCACGAAAGCCAAGCAGAACAAAGCCGCTGTAAGCTTAAGTTTCCACTCCCGAATGTATTTCCACAGGTATCTTAGCAAAATCAGATCTATTGTTAGTTACAATTATAGCGAATATTCAACGGCTTTCAAAGTAAATTTAATGTATACTCCGGGTTCATAGTCGCCAAATTGAATTTTATTTTTACCAATTATTTCATTACTTGTGGTCAAACGGCCGCCGCAAATGACAGATAATTTAAAGTATGATGTAACGGAATTCCACAATGAAATTGCATCAGGTTATGATGAAGTTGTCGGCGTCAGCATTCCCGCCCGGTTGATAAGAAACTTCTTCTGCCAAAGAATTCTAAACGCCGTCAAACCCGGCATGCATTTGCTTGAGATCGGATGCGGAACAGGTATTGACGCCGTATACCTGGCAAAAAACGGTATTAAGCTTACTTCAACTGATATTTCCCCGGAGATGATAAAGATAACCTCCCAAAAAGCCGTGAATGAAAATTTAACCGGCCTTATTACAACTGAATTACTGGATGCGGATAATTTAGATAAGATTGAAGGAAATTCGTATGACGGAATTATTTCAAATTTCAACGCGATGAACTATGTAAAAGATATGAATAAGTTTGCCCTGAACGCTCATAAAATACTGAAGCCTGGGGCAAAGGTTTTTTTTGTTATGCTGAATAAAGTATGTTTATGGGAATTTTATTACTATCTTTTAAAGTTCAGGCCTGTAACCGCTTATGAAAGACTGACAGCGAGGGAGAAATATTTTAAGACCCGGATGCAACTGTATTTCCCGCGGAGTGTTAAGAAAATTTTTTCTGAATATTTCATAACAAACAGCGTTCGGGGCTTCGGTTTTCTTTACCCGCCGGACGGACTGGCTGCATTCCAGGAAAGACATATGAAATTCTTTAACAGTATTCAGGGATTAGAGAATTTTCTGTGTTCAAAATACCCGTTCTATAATTTCTGCGACCACTACCTCATAGAAATGACAAAGGAATAAAATATTCACAGATGGATAAGCTCAAACAAAAAATAAGAAAACTGCTGAGCCAGATCCGCTTCAGAATTAAAACCGCGGAATATATGCGCGTTACTTATACACACCCGCGCTCGGTTGTTCTTATTACCACGCGGCTTGGCGGAAAAGATAATGTAATGCCTGTTGACTGGCACATTCCGCTCTCGCTCAATCCAAAGCTTTACGCAATCGCCATTGAGGCGAAAAATTACTCATGCTCTATTATAAACGAAACAGGCGAGTTTGCCGTGAACTTTATGCCTGCAAAATTTGAAAAAGAAATAGTGGCGTGCGGCAATATTTCGGGCAGGGGAAATGATAAGTTCGGGTTGCTAAAACTAAATAAAGCGGAAGCAAAAAAAATTAATGCGCCTGTGATAATGGATGCTTACGGGTACCTGGAATGCAAAGTCATTGAAACTCACCCCGAAGGCGATCATACGCTTTTTGTTGCAAAAGTTTTATACGAAAAGCTGGACAAGGATCCTGAAAAGCTTCAGGTATACCACATTTCAAGGTTATAAATATCCGTATAAAATAAATTCAAAGGTAAAGGTATGGCGCTTAAACCAAAGAAACATTGATTTTTAACAAACCTAGAAGCTTTTATTTACTTGTTTTTGTCCTGTTGACGCTCAATTTACTCTTTTTTCTGCCGCTGGTAATAAAGCTCCCTGATTTTTTGATGGACGATTTTATGCTTTTCAGCATAATCGATAAGAATCCCGCGGGCTTTATCCTTACAAATCCCGGAGAGATCGTTCACATGATAGTGCGCCCGCTAACGTTTTTTTCCCTTTGGTTTGACCATGTTATACTGAATTTATCATCCTTCCAGATGAAGCTTGAAACGCTTTCACTGCAACTGGCTTTTGCAGCCGTGTTTTGTTTCTTCGCATATGACCTGCTTGACTATCTGAAAGTAAAAGTGAATGCGTATAAACTGAGCTTTGTTGCGCTTATACTTACCACGCATACAATTTGCACATGGTGGATATTGTGGGTTGCGCTTAGAAATGAGATACTGATGCTGCTGTTTTATGCGCTGGCGCTTTATTCAGTTCTCCTTTTCCTGAAATCCAATAAGAGTTATTTCCTGTCCCTTTCGCTTCTGTTTTATATATTTTCATTTTTATCAAAACAGCAATCGCTTCATTTCCCGTTGCTCGTAATTGCCACACTGTTGTTTTTTAGGGATAATTTTTCAGCGGAACAGAGAAGAAAACTGGCTTATTTTACTGCGGCGGGCGTTTTGCTTATGTTAACTTACTTTGTAATAAATTTCATGTACTACAGCGACACTTCGCTGCTTCAGTATTCCGGGATATGGAAAAAACCGCTTTCGGCTGTTTCAGCTATAGGTTTAGCCCTTGCCCCGCTTGAAACCGATAAGATATATAACTATTTGCTTGGCGCCAAAATGGCTGCCGTTGCAATCTTTGTTATTCTTTCCGCAGGGGCTGTATTCATATTTATAAAAAATGTTCGAGCAAGAAAGACATTGGCTTTTTTGGTAATAATTTTTGCAATAAGCTTTTTCCCCGTTCTCTCGGCGGAAATTTCGGTTAGACTTATTACACTGCAGGTTTTTATGATTTATCTGGCGCTCGCTTACATTGTTCAAAAAATTAAGCTTAAAGATTATTTTGTTTACCCGGCGCTCGCCGTTCTTCTAATTCTTAATGTCCGGGCATCTATAACAGAATTCAACGGGGAGCGGACATTGAACGATAAAAGAAAAGAGTGCGTTGTTAAGCTCGACGAATTTATCAGGACAAATAATCTTCGCGGGGAGAATACAATTTTGCTGGCATCGCCGTTTGGGCTGTTCGCTCCATATCAATATCATTATTTTAAGTTTAATACTTTCGGAAAAGATTCTCTTACAACATCGCCGTTTGGTTATACATTTTACTTCAAGAATTTTTATACTGACGAAATAAACAACCCCGGCGAAACAGTATTCAATGCGCTGTCGCCTGACTCTTTAATTTCTATTCTGACCACAAAAGACTATGTTGCGTTGTTCAAAGCGGATGATCTTAAAGGCTTTAAGATTATCCATGAAGAAAGAAGCGGTTTAAGGGGCTATAATAAAATCGATTTTATGCTGCCGGATGAATATAAGAACTTTGATAAGATTTATTATGACGGTAAAAATTGGATGAGATTAAAGTAATTTAACTTCCGTAGGGGCGTTTGAGAAGTAGTTTCCCGTTATGCCAGGTGTTTTTCACCTGACATGTCAGACGAAATCTGACAAAGAATGATTGAACCTTCGGTTCAAAATAATTTAGGTTTCTGTAGGGGCGTTCGAAAGAACGCCCTCTAAGATGTCATTCCCGCCCCGTGTCAAGCACGGGGTAAACTCCGGCGGGAATCTTGGTTTGATTCATAGTATGGTATTTTCAATGGTGACTGTTGAGAGCATATTTTTCTTTGATGCATTTTCCTCTTTACGCACTTATTTTTATCCAGTAAAAAGGCGACAAATCTTTTTCAAGCGATTTCCTTTTCACCCTGCTAGTTAAACTATCCGGATCATAAATTATTTCCGGGTTGTACATATCAAACTCGCTTAGTAAATGATGATAAATATGTTCCGCCATTGCCGGCATTCCCATTTGTTTATAATGCTCTAAGGTTCTTTGCCGGGCGCCTTCAACATCGGTTTTGCTGTAAAGTGCGTTATCTATTAAATGAATTTCTCCGCCAGCGTTTAACATTCTACATAACTTGTTTATCAGAACTTCAGAATCTTTAAAATACATTAACACCCCTGCAAGAATAATTATATCAAATTTCATTTCATTTATTTTCGAATCAAATATATCCGCGTAAACGAGTGCAAGGTTTGCTCTGTTGTTAAAAACCCGCGCCGCCTGCTCCAATTCCTGTTGGTTTATATCAACCCCGAAAACCGAAACGCCGCTGATTCCCGATAATTTATTTGCCAGCCATCCATTGCCGCAGCCAAGATCAAGAATATTGAACTCCTTATTCTTTTTCGCCAGATACTCAATCAACTTTTCAGATGAGTTCTTTCTAATGCTCCATTCTTTGTAATTCCGGTGATTTTTTTCAATTTCCGGCAGATTCCGAACGGTTTGATCGCCATAAACTCTGCCCTCAAGCGTTCGCATTTTCAGATACATATCTTCAAAAGAATCAGATTGCTTCGGTGTGTTTATATAATACACTCCGTTTTTGAGTTTTTCGGAATTCTCAATTTTAAATTTTTCAACAGGTCCCATACTTAAAATTAAGTATAAAAATTAGCATATAAACGCATAATACCCAGTAGTGTAAGAATTTTGAAATTTACTTTAAAACTTTAATACATCAAATTCATATACAGAAACTATAAAACTATGATATTATTATTAAATCCCAAAAGCGCGGATTACAGCTTCCGTCCGCCGGTGGCTCTGCTCTATTTAGGCTCGCTGCTTGAAGGCAAATACGACTATGAAATAATAGACCAGAACATGGATAAAAATGTTCTGGAAACGCTTATTAACAAAGTCAAAGAAACAGGAGCTAAGCATCTGGGTATCACGGTTATGCCCGGGCCGCAAATGATTCACGCCATCCCCATCTCAAAAGAGCTGAAACGCATATATCCGCATCTTAATATTATCTGGGGCGGCTACTTCCCTACATTTCATCCCAACACGGTCTTATCGGCTGAATATGTAGATTTTGCTTTCCGCGGAAATGTTGAAACCTCGTTTCTTGATTTTATTGATATACTTGAACACAAACCCGGAGCGAAACAATTTAAAGATATCGCCGGGTTATGCTATAAAGAAAACGGGAAGATAATTCAAAACCCGATAGCTGAAACCACCGACCCGGATACGATTCCGTTGCTGCCGTATTATAAGCTTGACATGGATAAATACCTGCGCCCGGGTAAATCACATCTTGGCCCCAGGACAATGAATTATCTATCCAGCATAGGCTGCCCGTTTACATGCGGATTCTGCGCTATTGCGGGATTGCATAAAGGACTCTGGCTTGGGAAAGACCCCGAGCTTGTTTACAGGGATATCAAATATCTGAAAGAAAAATATAATATTGGCGCGCTTGAGTTCCACGATGATAATTTCTTTGTATCCGAAAAACGCGCTTATGCGATAGCTGAACATTTAAAAGAGTTTAAATTAAAATGGTGGGGCGAAGCAAGGCCGGATACAACAATGAAATATTCAGATGAAACGCTGCAAATGCTTGCTGACTCAGGATTGAAGATGGTTTATTTCGGCGCCGAATCAAGCTCCGAAGAAATGCTGAAGCTGATGAACAAAGGCGGCACGCAAACTCCGCAGACAGTGCTTGACCTCGCTGCGCGGTTTAAAAAATTCGGCATTGTCCCTGAGTTTTCTTTCATACTCGGAGCCCCCTCGGAACACGTTGATGAAGATATAGAGCGCGATATTAATTTCATCCGCAAAATAAAAACTATAAACCCGCTGGCTGAAATTATTTTATATATCTATTCGCCGGTGAATTTCGAGGATTCCGAGATGTCGCTGGCCTCAAAGATGAAAGGCTTCGATTATCCCAAAACGCTGGATGAATGGCTCTCGCCGCGCTGGAAGAATTTTGACATAAGAAAA
>CAZMRG010000090.1:0-13760 GCA_964568655.1 uncultured Ignavibacteriales bacterium
CCGAAGCGGTAATGTTTGGACGCAGCAAGGGTCAAAAATTATTGGGATCGGGGCGATTGGGAATGCCCGTCAGGGCGCTTCAGTCGCTATTTCTGCTGACGGGAATACTGCAGTATTTGGAGGTTATTATGATAATAACAATGCCGGGGCAATTTGGGTATTCACCCGGAACGGAGTAAATTGGACGCAGCTATCAAAGCTGGTTGGAACAGGCCCTAACGGAACTGCTGTTCTGCAGGGAACCTCGGTTGCAATTTCTTCAGAAGGCACGGTAATAGAAGGCGGTTTAGGCGATGTCCCTTCAGGAGCGGCATGGATTTTTAACGATCCCACCATTGGCATAACGCCTATTTCCAGTGAGATACCAAAGAGCTTCAGCTTATCGCAAAATTATCCAAATCCGTTTAACCCGTCAAGTAAAATAAAATTCGATATCACAAAATCATCTCTCACATTTATTAAAGTATATAATATTTTGGGACAGGAGATAACAACTCTTGTTAACGAACAGCTTCAGCCTGGCACATATGAAATTAATTTTGATGGCGCTAATCTTCCAAGTGGAGTATACTTTTATAAACTTATTGCCGGTGATTATGTTGAAACAAAGAAAATGTTGATGATAAAATGACGGAAGTCACTTTATCAGAAATCCCGATTTATCGGGATTGATGATCAAGTAAAAATTACCTGAACTGAAATCCGCCGCTGGCGGGATTTTTATAAAATAAATTCATAAGTAATTAAATATGAAAACAAAATTATTTTTATTTATTTTTTTTGCCGGAATTTTAATTCCTAATTTACTTTTCGGGCAATTCACACAGCAGGGTCCAAAGCTGCATGGCGCTTATACTATTTACCAAGGCTCATCAGTCGCTATTTCTGCTGACGGGAATACCACAATTGTCGGGAGTAATACCCTCGGCGTTGGAGAAGTATGGATATTCATTCGAAGCGGCAGCATTTGGATACAGCAGGGGCCAAAGCTTGTCGGAACAGGAGCAGTTGGAAATGTTTGTCAGGGTATTACCGTTTCCATTTCCGGTGACGGGAATACCGCTGTAGTAGGAGGTCCGTTTGATAATAACTGCGCAGGAGCCGTATGGATATTTACACGAAGCGCCGGCGTTTGGACGCAAATGGGGCAAAAACTTGTAGGAACAGGCGCTGTTAATGGTGTAGATGGCGCCAGGCAAGGCACATCGGTTGCCATTTCTGCAGATGGGAAGACTATTATTGAAGGAGGTTATTATGACAATGGTTTAGCAGGCGCAGTATGGGTATTCGCCAGAAGCGGGGATGTCTGGATTCAGCAGGGGCAAAAGCTTGTAGGAACAGGAGCCGCTGGAAATTCCGATCAAGGGATGTCAGTCGCTCTTTCCTCTGACGGTAACACTGCTTTTGTGGGAGGTTATTGGGATAATATCGGCGTAGGCGCGGTATGGGTATTCATCAGAAGCGGAGGCGTCTGGACGCAGCAGGGCCAAAAGCTTGTTGGGACAGGAGCCATCGGTAAATCAGTTCAGGGTATTTCTGTTTCAGCTTCTTCAGACGGTAATACAATTATAGTGGGTGGTCATGGGGATAACGGTAGTACGGGAGCTGTCTGGGTATTTACTCGAAGCGGCGGTGTTTGGACACAACAAGGGCAAAAGCTTGTTGGGACAGGCGCTGTTGGAAAAGGAAATCAGGGGTGTTCGGTTTCCGTTTCTTCGGATGGTAATACTTTTATAATGGGAAGCTGGCATGATAATAACAGTTTAGGAGCATCATGGATATTCACAAGAAGCGGAGGCGCCTGGACACAACAGGGGCAAAAACTTGTTGGAACAGGCGCTGTTGGAATTACTTATCAAGGTATTTCTGTTGCTATTTCCGGAGATGGGAACACTGCAATCGAGGGAGGCCCGGGAGATAATACTATCACAGGAGCAGTTTGGATGTTCACCGGAATCAGCGGCGTTTGGACACAGTTGGGGCAAAAACTTATCGGTTCTGAATTTGCCCAGCAAGGCTCATCAGTTGCAATTTCTTCAGACGGTAATACCACTATTGTAGGATGTAATGGGGATAATAGCGGTGTTGGAGCAATATGGGCTTTCACACGGAGCGCCGGCGTTTGGACGCAGCAGGGCACTCAGCAGGGATTAAAACTAGTTGGAACTGGAGCCGTTGGAAATTCCGGGCAAGGCTCTTCAGTTGCTGTTTCTGCAGATGGAAATACTCTTGTCGAAGGCGGTCCCGGAGATAATAACTCAGTAGGAGCAGTTTGGATATTCAACCGGATCGGGCCCAATTGGTGGCAGTTGGGCTCAAAGCTGGTTGGAACAGGCGGAGTCGGAGCGACTTTACAGGGCTCGTCAGTTGCAATCTCTTCGGACGGTAATACAATAGTAGTAGGCGGCAGAGGCGATAATAACTCTATTGGCGCGATCTGGATATTCACTCGAAGCGGAAACGTTTGGACGCAGCAAGGCGCTAAGATTGTGGGAGCAGGATACGTTGGAGCTTCGCTCCAGGGTTCTTCGGTCGCTATTTCTGCCGATGGCAATACTGTTATCGGGGGCGGTTATCAGGATAATAACGGCGCCGGGGCAGTCTGGATATTTATCCGAAGCGGCGGCGTATGGATACAGCAGGGGAATAAGCTTGTTGGAGCCGGCGCTTTTGGAATCAGCTATCAGGGCTTTTCTGTTGCGCTTTCTTCAGATGGCAACACAGCTCTGGAAGGCGGCCCATTGGATAATAACTTTACCGGAGCTGCATGGGGTTTCATCCGAAGCGGCGGCTTATGGTCGCATCTGGGTTCAAAATTTGCCGGAACAGGCGCTGCCGGAAATGCATGGCAGGGTTTTTCCGTTTCCATTTCTTCAGATGGTAATACGGCTGTTGTGGGAGGTCCCATGGATAATAACTCCGCAGGAGCAATATGGACTTTCTCAAAGGGCGCCGGTTCCTGGTTACAGCAAGGTACAAAACTTACAGGGACCGGTTCATCCGGAAGTCCCGTCTATCAGGGCTTTTCTGTTGCAATTTCTTCATTCGGAAATACTTTCATATCGGGTGGTTTTGGAGATAACGATAACGAAGGCGCGGCATGGGTTTTCTACAATCAAACGGCCCCATTAGCTCCGCTTTGTGAAAGGTTTGAACAAACAACTTTCCCGCCCATGGGTTGGCAAATTGCAGATTTAGTTTCATCCCTCTGGTATAAAACTACATACAGCGGTTTCGGAAATGGTTCGGGTTCCGCGGTATTTGATTGCTGGAACGGAGCCTCCGGACTAACCACAACATTAACCACTTTTCCGTTTCAGCCAACTACCGCCGGCAATGATTCGCTTAGCGTTGATATGGCCTATTGTATTTACCAGACAGACTATCTGGACTCATTAATAATTTCAACGTCAACAGATGGCGGTAACTCGTTTTCTCCGCTGGTAAGACTCGGGGGTTTTTCACTTCAAACTACAACTTCCGGCAGTCACCCGTTTTTCCCGACAGCAAACCAATGGCTTACAAGAAAATACCAGGTTCCTATAGGTACAAATATGGTTCAGTTCCTGGGAATGAGCGGCTTTGGGGATTATATATACATTGATAATGTATGCGGCGCTAACGGGTCAGGTTTAATGAAACCTAAGGGTAATTCAATTCCTAATACGTATTCACTTTCGCAGAACTATCCTAATCCGTTTAATCCGTCAACGCAAATATCATTCGGCTTGCCGAAATCAGGTTTAGTGAAGCTGGTTATTTATGATATACTGGGCAGAGAAGTAAAGACGCTTGTAAACGAATTCAGAACAGCAGGTATGTATAAAATTGAATTTGACGCTTCCTCATATGCATCCGGCGTTTATTTCTATAAACTTACTTCAGGAGACTATATTAATACAAAGAAAATGGTTTTAATAAAATAATAATTTTAGCGGCGCATATTTGTTTCTGAATTCCACGCAAACGAACAGAGTTTATTTCAATAAATCATAAACCGGATAGTTCCGGAAACGAGAAAGGATACTCAATAAAATGAAAAACATTATATGCTTTTCCATGATCTTTCTTTCCGCGATTTTTGCAGTATGTCTGTTTTCAGGCGCTGCAGAAGCGCAAATTCAATTTGAGAGGGCTATTGGCAGTACAGGTATGGAGCAAGCGTACTCTATTATACAATCTCCCGATAGCGGCTATGTTATGGCAGGTTATACCAGTCATTTGGGAGCAGGAGGAGAAGATATGTACTTTGTGAAGTTTGACCGCTATGGGAATCTTCAATGGGACAGGACTATTGGCGGAACAGGCGATGAACGGGCATGGTCCATCGTATCTGCAAGTGGCGGCGGATATATTGCAGCCGGTGAAACAAATTCTTTTGGATTACCAACGAATAGTAATGTATATATTGTGAAACTTGACACGGGTGGAAATCTTTTGTGGAGTAAAATTATTTACATGGCCGGCTTTTCGGTTGGCCTTGCATATTCCATCATAAAAACGACGGACGGCGGTTATGCAGTCACAGGTGTTGCCGGCCCCGGTTGGGAAACGAAACATTGCTTCTTTTTAAAGCTTGACACAAGCGGTAATGTTACGTGGTGCAAATTTGCAAGCGGATTCAAAGGAGACGGCGAATCAATTATACAGACTTCAGACGGCGGTTATGCTGTTGCCGGCTCGTCTCTTGTATCAGGCACCAATAATTTTGATATGCTTATTCTTAAGTTAGATGCTGTCGGGAGCATTCAGTGGAGCAGAACCGTTGGCGGAGCCAATCTTGATATTGGTAATTCTATAATACAAACCACGGACGGCGGTTATGCAATTGCCGGCTCAACGACATCTTTTGGACTAAATGCATATAATGCTTATGTTGTTAAACTTAATGCCGCTGGTAATCTTCAATGGACAAGGACTATGGGCTTACCCAATATGGGCGGTGATGGAGGTTCAATCATTCAAACTTCAGACGGACAATACACACTGTTCGGCACCACCTCAATCAATTCATGGCAGAAAATGTATGTAGTGAGGCTTGACGCGAACAGCAATCTTCTTTGGAGTAAGACTATTGATGACCCGGTGAATGCCCCAATCTTTTTTGACTATGGCGCTGGCATCATAAAAACCAATGACGGCGGATATGCAGTTTGTGGCACTACGTCGCATTTTGGAGCAGGACAAAGCGGCGACATGTACATTGTAAAGTTCAACCAAAATTGGTCTACATGTGCAATTACAACTTCAAGACAAAGCATTGTTGGTACCGGTGGGATTATAGGAAGCCCAAATCCAATTGTTACAGGAGCAACGGTTACTGTTGCATCTGTATCAAGTTCAGCCGGTGGTGGCGGCATATTAACTGAGATCTGCATTAAATTTCCACTGTTACCAAAACCCATTATTCTTGGATTAATCAGCCAGGTACAGACTTTTATAAATAATGGTATGCTAAATGAGGAAAATGGACATTCATTGCTTATCAGGCTGGATGCCGCAGTAAGAAGTATAGATCATGGGCACAATGAAGCGGCAATTGATCATCTTGAATCATTCAACAACCGTATTGACTATTTTATTGATTCAGGAAGGCTTACTGAAGACCAGGGGCGCCCGTTAATTAACTCTGCAAATGATGCTATCAGGCAGCTCGGCGGAGGCGAATCAAAACCAAAACAGGAAGTAACAAAAGACTTTTTGTTAGAGCAAAACTATCCTAATCCGTTTAATCCATCGACAAACATCAGGTTTCAGATCCCAACCGATGGTAACGTAACTTTGAGAATATATGACATATTGGGAAGAGAAGTTGTCACTCTTGTTAATGAAAAGCTTACAGCAGGTGAACATGAGGTAATGTTTGACGCATCAAAACTGGCAAGCGGCGTATATCTCTACAGGATAGAAGCAGGTAATTATACAGATATAAAGAAGATGTTACTGATTAAATAACGGTAGTTATTTTTTCGGTAATCCCGCATTGGCGGGACTGCTGATAAAATAGGAATTACAGGATGATTTCAAAAAAGGAGTCCTGAAATTTTTGGGACTCCTTTTATTATTTCAAATTTGCATTGAATAATTTCCTCGCATCCGCAATATTGCGCCACTATGGAAAATTTAAATCTATTTATCGTTCTTCTTGGCGGGTACAACGAACATGATTTGATCGAGTCGCATAATCTTTTTATCGGCGTTGGAAGTGAGTTAAGTTCATTGTTGCCGCAGATGAAAAAATCTTGGCCCGGCGTAACCCACGTTGACGGATACATGATTGTTAAACATGTTAACGGATATGATATTCAGATAACCGAAGGCTCCCCCGCTGAAAATAAATTCCCAATGTTAGTAGTCGCTAATATTGGATATTACAAAGCAGGCCAGTTTTCGGAATTCCACAAATTAATTCCGTTTGTATTAACCAGCGAGCGCGACAGCATCTCAGAAAAGCTAAAACAGGACCCGGATTTTCTTGAAGGACAGAATTTAGAAAATTCAACGCGCTCACATCTTGACGATAAGCATATCGTAACAGCTTTCGACGTTGATGACGTAATAAATGTTCATAAGAAAATACCTGCATATAAATTAGAGCTGAAGCCTTCAGATAAAAAGACGAAAAATGAACTTATTATGGGATATAAGTTTACCGAATTAAAGAATATGTAATGGATAAATCCTAAATCCTAATACCTAAATGCGAAACAAATTCGAATATTGAAATCAGAAACTTTAAATCAATGTCCAAAGAAAAACGTGCGACCCCGCTAGGGGTCGAATACTTGTAGTTTAGGTTCTCTACAAACGTCCGACTCCGTAGGAGTCGCACAAGAAATAATAATTTTTTTATGGCATTAGGGTATATTACATAATGTTGTATGAAATCAATCAAATACACAAAACCTGATTTTGCTGCGGATGCGTTTGAGGGAACGGCGGAATATTATTCGCGTTATCGGATTCCTTATCCTAAAGAACTGTTTGATGATTTAATAAAACGTTCAGCGCTTCCTGCTCAGGCTAAATTACTTGATATTGCAAGTGGCCCCGGCAGGATCGCTGTTCCACTCGCACCCCTCTTTTCCAAAGTATTGGCTAATGATGTTGATGCCGAAATGATTGCCGCGGGTAAAGCAGAAGCGAAAAAACATAACGTAAATAGCATCGAATGGTTAGCCGGCAAAGCAGAAGAACTTGAAATAGAATCTGATTCGATTGATTTGATTACAATCGGCGAGGCATTCCACAGACTTGACCAAAGTATTATCGCTGAACTTTCTTACCGATGGTTAAAACCCGGCGGAAATATCGCAATACTTGGGTGTTACGGCATCTTAAGCGGCAATGAACAGTGGCAATTAATTATTAAAGAACTGGTTAATAAATGGACGCCGCATTACTCAGCTAACATTAGCGCCGGCATGGACGCTGAACATTGCCGTATGATTTTACAAGACAAAGGATTCGATGAATGCAAAAGTTATTCATTTGACTTTCCGCATTACTGGACGTTCGAATCAATCTTAGGAAATCTATATTCAACTTCCCGATGTTCAAAAAAAGTTTTGGGAGTTAATGTAAATAAATTTGAAACGGAGCTTAAGTCAGCTCTAATCAAATTTAATGATCGGGATAAGTTTTTTGAAAATATCCGCTTTGGATATACGCTGGGAAAGAAACCGCTCATTTAAAAATTTGCCGCAATCGGATTTGTTTCGGATTTCACACTGATTTGACGGTTTAAATTTTCAATATTAATTTTATATTGTTCCTGAATTAAATTCAGGTTAATTTAAAGTTTAAGATCTGTTATTAATCGTTTTCTCACTGCCAATGCGCAAATCGCGGTCCGCAATAATTTTTTATATATTTTTTTCATTTGCCGCTCTTACTTCGTCTTATTCCCAACCGGTTACAAATTACTCATGGTCGTTAGCGCCTGATTCGGGCAAAGTGTACTCCCATCCGCATAAAACCGGAATGCAGAAATTAGGCGGCGATGTAATTATCGCTTTGCAGGATTGGGGCAAATACCTTACTTACCCGCTGCATATGTCAGGCGGCGACTGGCTGATAGGCGGCGGTGCGATTGGAACAGGGTTTCTGGTATCGATAGCAGATAAGAAAGTGACGCAGCAGGTAAGCCGCGGCGGTTCTGATGATTATCACGGTGACTTTTGGGACTTCCCCACCGCTTATGGTTTTGTACTTTATAGCGGCGCGGCAGCCGGGGGAGCTTATATTTTAGGATTAATTACCGGGGACGATAAGCTCAGGGTCACCGGCAGAATGCTTATTGAAAGCGTTGGTTATTCGGGTTCGCTAAGTTATGTGTGTAAGTTTATTATCGGCCGGGAAAGGCCGTATATATCCGATAATCAATACCGTTTTAAGGCGTTCCAGACAAATGAGGATTACCAGTCGATCCCGTCAGGGCATACAACATTTGCATTTGCCTTATCAACGGTAATGGCCGAGAGAATTGATACATGGTGGTCAAGAGTTTTTTTCTACTCGCTGGCAGGCATGACGGCTTATGCGCGAATACATAATAACATGCACTGGCTAAGCGATACATTCTTCGGCGGCCTGCTTGGATTCAGCTCGGGGTGGTTTGTAGTTCATAACGAAAACAACAGGAACAAGAGCGTGGATAAAAAAGGTGGTTCCGGCGGAAAGTTCTCTTTACGCCCCTCACCCGACGGTTTAACTTTGTCTTATGCGTTTTAACTATCGCCGTTGTTGGTGTTATCACCAACAACAGTTTGATACAAATAAAAAAGGCAGCCTTTCAACTGCCTTTTTTCAAATTCTGAATTCGAATTTGTTTCGAATTTATGTATTGGGATTTCGTTATTTAGGATCTATTTTACCAGCGCAAGTTTCTTCGAATCCCTGAAATCTCCCGCCTGCAGAGAATAAATATAAATTCCGGAGTTCACTGATACGCCCGCATTATTTTTCCCGTCCCATGTTATTACATCATGTCCCGGCGATAACTGGGCGTCAACAAGCGTCCTTATTTCCTGTCCAAGTATATTAAATATTCTGAGCGAAACGTTTGTTCTTGTTGCCACGTCAAAGCTGATAACTGTTGTGGGGTTGAACGGATTAGGATAATTCTGATACAACGCAAATTTCTTTGGCACACCGTTATTGTTCGAAGCAATTCCCACCATATCGGGGATCGGCGATTCCCAGATTCCCCTGCCATAAGTAGCCGCGCGGATTTTGTTTGCAGGAAGATTAAGTTCAAGTTCATTAACCCTTACATTCGGCAGATTTGTCATAAACGCGGCCCAGTCGCTCATAGTATTATCCCTGTAGAATACTCCGGCATCCGTCCCTACAAAAAGCCTGTTAGGATCCAGATATGTTATACAATTAGCCGGAATGTTTGGCAGCGTACCACTGAAATTCGTCCAGCTCATACCTGCATCTGTCGACTGGTAAACCTTCTGGCCGGCTGTATAGCCGGATAGCGTTACCCATACTTTCGCCGGGTCGGTCGAGCTTACATCAAGATAAGTATAAGCGTCGTTGGGAAGGCCTGTTGTAATATCGTTCCAGCTTCCGCCGTCATTGCTTGACATGTAAACTTTGTCAATTGTATTGGCGTATATATAATTCTTATTTGATTTTGCCACAGCAATACATACAAATGTGCCGCCATTAAATGTTGAAAGCTGTTTCCAGAAATCGCCTTCGTTAGTCGATTTCCATATATCCTGATAACCCGCATAGATGGTTGTGGGAGTTACAGGGTCCAAAACAAACGGAGTAACCCACCCGCCTGAACCTGTTATGTTGTTGCGAATCGGCGTTAGATCGACCCCTTCATTATATGACCTGCTGATATTACCGCTGTATATACTGCAGTAAATAGTATTCTGATTTGTTGGATTTACCGCGGCTTCCATTCCGTCAGCGCCGAGTATGTGGGTCCAAACTCCGTCGTACCGGTTTGACCCGTTATCCTGCGTTCCGCCAACAAGGAAATCCGGATTTTGCGGCGTGCCGCCGAAACGATAGAACTGCGTAGTTGACATTCCCTCGGTAATATCAATCCAGTTCACTCCAAAATTTGTCGTTTTGAAAAGTCCGCCGTCAGTTCCAGTATATAATGTCTTCCCGATAAACTTCAATGTGTGAATATCCGCATGAACATATCCGTATATATCCGGCGGCCAAACCCAATACGCATTGCAAACGAAACTTGCGCCTCCGTCTGTTGACTTCCATATATTGACGCCGCCTGTATAAACTTCATTAACATTCAGCGGCGATACGGCTAATGCAAGATCATAAAATCCCTGCCCGCCCGAGGATGACCCGTCCGGTTCATATCCTAAAATATTCGGAGTTGTAATTGTGTTAACAAAACTCATCCCGGCGTCGGTAGATTTGTAAAAACCGTAAAACCCGTAATCGGTATTATTACATGCAAGCAGGTAAACATAATTTGGCCCGGCAGGGCTAACGCCAATTGCATACCTGTAAACTCCTGAAGTAGGAAGCCCTGTTGAACCTGCATTAAACGATACGCCCGCATCTGTTGAGTAAAAGAACTGCGAACCCGCCGCATAAATTATTGAAGAATTTATCGGATGGTATTCAATAGCCCTGACTCTGATCGTGTTGATCTGAGTCCATGTTGCGGCTCCATCTGTAGTGCGGTATATACCTGAGTTGGTTCCTGCCAGAAGAATGTTCGGATCGGCCGGACTCATTACAAGCGCATATATTCTTTGCCCGTCCGTAACCTGGTAACTAAGTCCTGTGGTGTTCCAGTTCATGCCGCCGTTAGTTGTTTTAAGAACACCAATGCTGTAACAATCACCTCCGTCGCCATCGCCAGTGGCAATATACATTATATTAGTATTCGACTGATTTATCTGAATCGATGTTATACCAAGCACTTCCAGATTATCCGTGGCGGATTCCCATGTTTGTCCGGCGGTGGAAGATCTCCACATCCCGCCCGAGGGCGAGCCGGCAAACATTGTGCCCGGACTTTTTTCAAATTGCGTTATGCAGTTTATTCTTCCTATTCCCGGATTATAACTTATCGAAAGCCAGCTGTATGGACCCATCGGCGTCCAGTCGGCAAGGTCGTTAACCCTGTCTCCGTGATCCTGCCTGTACTTATGAATTTCTTTATAAGTAATAGCCGGGTCCGGAAGCTTACCCGTTGGATAAACCCTGGGCTCCATGTCATATTCCCATCTCTTGAAGACCATCCATCCCTGGCCCCGCTGATGTGTTTTTCCTGCCCAGTACTTATTAAATGCTTTCTGGATATCATAGAAATTAGCATTCCGGTTGTTGAACAAGTCAACCCAGCTCTGGGAGTAAGATAAAATTGCGTTAGATAAAAAGAGGGCGATCGAAAGGCAGAGTGCAGTTTTTTTCATATTAATCTCTTTAATTTTGATCTGTACAAATATATTGTATAAATTCTGAAAATGAAATATGGGAAAGCTAGTATTATTAGTTATGACTTTTATATAGGAATTAAAATCTATTTGTATTTTTCCCACACAAAGCGCCTTTTTTAATTTTTGAAAGTCATCTATATTTGAATAACATAAGTTAAATTTTCTCATTAACAGTTGTTAATTAATTCCTGGTCATCATGACAAAACCCGAAACTTTAATTCCTCCAAAAGCAAAAAAAATATTTTCCGAACGTACACTTCACAATGATAAATTCGTTGACTATTACGATTGGCTGAGAGAAAAAGAAAATCCCGAAGTATTAGATTATCTGAAGGCTGAAAACCATTACGCCGATGGGATTATGGCTGACTCAGCGCGCCTGCAGCAAACATTGTATGATGAATACTTTTCGCATATAAAAGAAGACGACGATACACTTCCGTACAAAAACGGCGGGTATCTTTATTTCACCCGCGAAGAAAAAGGAAAAAACTACCGGAAACATTTCAGAAAAAAAGACTCGCCGGGAGCCAATGAAGAATTAATTCTGGATGTTAATGAAATCGCCAAAGGCCTGCCTTATTGCGCGGTTGAAGTAATACCAAGCCCCGATAATAAAACACTTTGTTATTTAATAGATACAAAGGGCGATTACTCATGTACGGTTTATTTCAAAAAATTGGATGATGGATCAAAATTGGATGATACAATTTCAAATGCCGGCCAGCTTGTATGGTCAAATGACAGCAAGGCTTTTTATTATTGCATCTATGAAAAAGGAAGTTTCGGCAGGAAAGCGTACAGGCATTTACTTGGAACCGGGCAGGAAGACGACACACTTATCATTGAAGAAAAAAACGATAGGTATGCTTTTGTAATGTATGCATCCAAATCAAAACGCTTCATTTTCCTTGAATCTGGTTGTATGACAAACAATGAATGCTACTATATTGACCAATTTGATAGTAAACAAGAGTTAAAACAATTTACAATAAGAGAAGAAAATGTGCGTTACAGTATAGAACATAATGGAGACAGGTTTTTCATTCTAACTAATCTTAACGCTCCTGATTATAAAATTATGACAACGCCTGTTGATAAGATATCAGAAGAAAACTGGTCAGAATTTATCGGGGAAAAGAATGGGGTCAAGATTGAGAATTTTGAAGTGTTTAAGGATTATCTGATCGTAAATGAAAGGGGCGAAGGATTAACTAAATTCAAAGCAATCAAATTCAAAGATAACTCCTCTTGCTATATCGATTTCCCCGAATCGGCATATTCTGCTTTCCCAGTTGATAATACAGAATTTGATTGTAAACGCTTCAGGTACGAATACATGTCAATGGTTACGCCGCGAACAATATTCGAATATGACATGGAAAGCAATAAGAATACTCTTCTTAAAGAAAAAGAAATCCCCGGTTATAATAAGAACGATTATACATGCGAGCGTTTAAATGTAACATCCCATGATGGTAAACAAATACCCCTTTCTATTGTATATAAAAATGGATTCAAAAAAGACGGAAGCGTCCCGGCATTAATTCATTCATATGGCTCTTACGGGATAAGCATGGAGATATTTTTTTCGACAATCCGCTTGCCCCTCCTTGATCGGGGTTTTGTCTATGCAGTCGCTCATGTACGAGGAGGCAGCGAACTTGGCCAGAAGTGGTATGAAGATGGCAAAATGCTGAATAAGAAAAATACGTTCCATGATTTTATCTCGTGCTGTGAATTTTTGATTAGCGAAGGTTACACGTATCTGGGCGGCATTTCAGCAGAAGGAGCAAGCGCAGGCGGTTTGCTTTTGGGAGTGGTTGCCAATATGAGGCCTGATCTATTCAGATGTATCCTGGCCATGGTTCCTTACGTTGACGCACTTAATGCGCTGCTTGATATTGAACATGATAATTCAGCGTTTCACTACGACGAATTTGGAAATCCGGGCATTCAGGAAGAATATTTTTATGTAAAATCATATTCCCCTTACGAGAATGTAAAGAGACAGGAGTATCCCAACATGCTGCTTACCGCCGGCATGAATGACGTACAGGTTCACTATTGGGAACCTGCAAAACTCCTTGCCATACTAAGGGAATATAATTCCGGCGCAGGAACTTTAGCGCTTAAGACAAGATTCGACAGCGCACATTTCGGCTCATCGGGAAAATATGATATGTATAAAGAATTCGCTTATAATTATGCTTTCATGCTTAGTTGTTACGGGATTGAAAAGTAAGCGGCCGGATAAAAACGATAATTGCAGTGGCGCGCTCTACCGGCGTTCAGCAGGCGGTTGGCAAGATCCAGAA
>CAZMRG010000091.1:0-13707 GCA_964568655.1 uncultured Ignavibacteriales bacterium
GTCAAAACTTTTTGATGACCTAAAGCAGGTTAGCAAAGAGGAAAAGCCCGTCATTGGTAAAAAACTTAACGAAGTCAAAAAACTGGCTGAAAGTAAGTTTGAAGAAAAGAAAACAATAGTAGAATCAGGGCAAAAAAAATCCGAAGAGATAGACCTTACTCTACCCGGCAGGACTTTTTCAACAGGGCGCGAGCACATTCTAATTCAGACCTTGAATGAATTTGTTAAGATTTTCAGGGAGATTGGTTTTAAAGTTGCCGAAGGCCCTGAGATAGAAGAAGAATTCTACAATTTCGACGCTTTAAATACTCCGGCTCATCATCCTTCACGCGATCTGCAGGATACATTTTTTATCTCCAAAACAAAAAAAGACGCTAAACAGTATCTTCTCAGAACGCATACATCGCCGGTGCAGGTACGCACAATGCTTAAAAACCAGCCGCCGATACGTATAGTCTCCCCCGGCAAAGTTTTCAGAAATGAAACTGTTACTGTCAAGAATTATTTTATGTTTCACCAGGTTGAAGGATTATATGTAGATAAGAACGTTTCTATGCGCGACTTAAAAGGAGCTTTAAGTTATTTTGTGCGCAGGTTCTACGGCAAAGATATTAAGACAAGGTTCCGTCCCAGTTTCTTTCCATTCACAGAGCCATCGGCTGAGCTGGATATTACGTGCTTCTTATGCAAAGGCAAGGGATGCAAGACATGTAAGGAAACAGGATGGATAGAGCTTGGCGGGTGCGGCATGGTTGACCCTAATGTGTTTAAAGCGGTTGGATATGACCCTGAGTTTTACTCTGGTTACGCTTTTGGAATGGGCATAGAACGTATTGCCATGATGAAATACGGCATTAAAGATATCCGGCTCTTTTACCAGAATGATATAAGGTTCCTCGACCAATTTTAGTTTTTCACTTTGAGTGAATATATATATATACAGATTTTAGTAATTGTTCTTTGTTATTTGATCGGTTCGTTCCCCAGCGCTTACCTGCTGGTAAAGACGAAGCATAATGCCGATATTACACGCGAGGGTTCGGGAAACGTTGGAACCTACAATGCAATTGTCGTATCAAAATCAAAAGCTACTGGGGCCGCTGTTCTTTTGATAGACTTGCTTAAAGGCGCTGTTACCGTTTATGTAATGCTGTTCGTTTTGGGTATCAGTTATCAAACCGCGCTTATTGGTTCGGTTTTTCTCATTATCGGGCACAACTACCCGGTTTGGCTGAAATTCAAAGGCGGCAGGGGGCTTGCAGTCGGGGCCGGCATATTCATGATATTGAACTACTATGTGTTAATAGGCTGGTGCATTACCTGGATCATCTTAAAATTAAGCAAAACAGACATTTTAATTGCGAATACATTAGCTACATTTTCAATTCTAATATCTGTTTTTCTTATTAATAAATTCGACTGGCTAGTAATTAGCCATAACATCCGCAGTTTTTCCATAAATTACTTTACATTATTTTCGATAGTAATTACCGTAATTGTTTTGATAAGTCATTTTGAAGTATTTAAAAATCTTATTAATAAAAAATCTAATTAATAAAAGATATGTTTCCTGAACTAAAGAACCCGGTGTTTACCGACGTAGACGATTTAAATGAAATGGCGAGGCAGATAAGAAGAGATATTATGAATATGCTTCTTATCTCAAAATCAGGGCACTCCGGCGCCACGCTTGGAATGGCCGATATTTTTACTGCTTTGTATTTCAATAAGCTGAACATTAAGCCCAGCGATCCATACGGCGATTTCAGGGATTATTTCTTCCTGTCTATAGGGCACATAGCTCCCGTCTGGTACGCAACGCTTGCAAGGAGAGGTTATATACCAATAGACGAGTTGAAAACTCTGAGGAAGATCAACGGACGCTTACAGGGTCATCCTGCGCCGGCAAAAACTCATGGCGTACCGGGAGCAGAAATTGCTTCAGGTGCATTGGGTCAGGGACTTTCTATCGCAGTAGGAGCCGGAATAGGGCTCAGGCTGCAGAATAAGCCTAATCATGTATATTGCGTGGTAGGTGATGGCGAGCTTGATGAAGGGCAGATATGGGAAGCTATAATGACAGCAGGACATCATAAGGTTGATAATCTAACTGTAATAGTCGACAGGAACAATTGCCAGATCGATAACCGCACTGAACAAGTTATGCAGCTTGAACCGCTTGCTGATAAATGGAGAGCGTTTAATTTTGAAGTGCTTGAAATGGACGGTCACAACATGGCTGAGATTCTTACAACATTAGATGCCGCTAAAAAAGTTAAAGGGAAACCTGCTGTAATAATCGCGAATACAAAAATGGGCAGAGGCGTTTCGTTCATGGAAGATAATTATAAATGGCACGGCGTTCCGCCGAATGATGAGCAGGGAAAAGTAGCGCTAAGCGATTTGAAAGTGACTAAATACGGGGATTTTGTGGATTACTATGCAGTTAATAGTTAGTAGTTAATAGTTAACAATTAACAATTAGTATTGTTAAAAGAGTTTCTTAGCCGCAACCTTTAGGTTGCGAGATTATAATACTGATCTATTAACAATTAGTATAGCTAAAAGCATTTCTGTAGCCGCAACCTTAAGGTTGCGAAATTATTATACTGATTAGTAAACAGTTAACAAAAGAAAAGAAGATATTTAGCTCCGTTAGGAGCAAAATATTTGTAGTATTAAGACTAAAATTTTTGAGCCCCGTAGGGGCGACATATATTAATATAAAAGATTATGCAAAACTTAGAAAATAAAACAATAATAGTTACAGGCGGGTCAAGAGGAATTGGCAGAGTTCTGGCATTGAGACTCGCTAAGGAAGATGTAAATGTAGTGATCACCGGAAGAGACGCAAAGAAACTGGCAGAAACCGAAAAGGAACTTATGAAAATTACAGGGAATGTGCTGGCTCTAAAGGCGGATTCATCCCATCATAATGATGTTAAGATGGTTGTAAATGAAACAATAAAGAAATTCGGGAACATTCACGTTCTTGTAAATAATGCAGGCGTTTTCCCGCACAAGCTGCTTAAGGATTTTGCAATTGACGAATGGAAGAAGATAGTTGAAATAAACCTGTTCGGGCCAATGATGATGTGCAAAGAAGTTATTCCTCACATGGAAAAACTCGCTTCAACCACAGGCGCGACAATAATTAATATCGCATCTACCTCCGGAAGAAGGGGATATGAAACTGGCACAGCATACGTAGCTTCTAAATTTGCGCTGGTTGGATTTTCAGAATCGTTATTCAAAGAAGTTAGAAAAGATAATATCAGGGTATGTATCGTCTATCCTTCGGCGGTGGAAACCACAGAAAAGAATGAATCTGAACTCACTGAAATGGGCAAAGGCGTTGCAATGCGCGCCGAAGACGTTGCCGATTCAATTTTACTTGCAATTAAATTACCCCAGAGAGCAATGCTGAAAGACGTTGAGATCTGGGCAACTAATCCATAAATAAATACACGAAATGAATTTCATACACAAAAACGAAAGTCTGTTAGTTGATAAGCTGGATATGCAGAATCCGGAAATGAAAGAAACCCGCAAAGGCTTTGCTGATGCATTGATTGAATTAGGAAATGAAAATCCCGATGTAATTGTTCTTGGCGGAGATGTTTCAGGGTCGGTGAGAGTCGACCAGTTCAGGGATGCATTCCCGGACAGGTTCTTTTCTGTTGGGGTGGCTGAGCAGGATATGATGGGCGTTGCTGCCGGGTTGGCTGTTGTTGGTAAGATCCCGATAGCCTCAGCATACGGCGAATTTGCCACAGGCCGGCCTTTTGACCAGATTAGGCAGTCGCTGGCTTATTCCCAGATGAATGTGAAGATCTGCGCGTCGCATTGCGGCTTAACCGTCGGCCCCGATGGCGCTACTCACCAGTCATTGGAAGACGTAGCCATAATGAGGGTTCTTCCTCACATGAATGTTATTACTCCATGCGATTATAACCAGACACTAAGAGCTGTAAAGAAATCGACTGAAGTAAAAGGGCCGTTTTATATCAGATTCTACAGGGAGCCATCGCCTAATTTCACCAGGATGGATTCTAAGTTTAAATTTGGAAAAGCTGATACTTTATTTGATGGTTCTGATTGCACAATTATTGCAAGCGGTCTATGCGTTTGGGAAGCTCTTGTAGCGTCAGAAGCGCTGGCAAAGGAGAAAATTTCGGCAAGAGTTGTCAACATGCATACAATTAAGCCTATCGACAGGGAAGCGATTGTTAAATGCGCCAAAGAAACAGGGTGCATTGTAACCGCTGAGGATCACCAGAAGAACTGCGGACTCGGCGGCGCGGTTGCTGAAGTGTTGGCGCAGGAATACCCGGCGCCTATGGAATTTGTGGCAGTTAACGATACTTTCGGGGAATCCGGAAAGGGAACAGAGTTGTTTGATAAGTATGGGGTATCAAGCCCGCATATAGTAAGCGCTGTAAAAAGAGTTTTAAAAAGAAAAAAATAAGAAAATTATTTCTTGGGAGTAAATATGAACGGAAAAGGAAAGACCGTAATAGTTACTTTTTCTTTGGTCGTTGTGCTTGTATCGGGATTTTTTGCCGGGCGTTATGTGTTCCCCGGAAAATCCAATAACGATCTTAAAGCAAACGAAAAGGTAAATCTGGAACAATCAAACCGGAATGTTACCGATACACGGGAAAATGCTATTACGAGAACTGTCGCGCAGGTATCGCCTGCTGTAGTTGGCATCAATGTTACTGAAATGATGACCTACCAGGACCCTTTTGGAAATGCATTCGGGGACGATCCTTTCTTCAAACAGTTCTTTGGGAACCATTCATTTAAACAGGAAGTGCATGGACTTGGGTCGGGCTTCATTGTTTCGGATGACGGGTATATAATTACAAATGATCATGTTGTGGGCAATGCGACAAAGGTTGTTGTATCCATGACTAATGGAGAACACTTAGACGCGCAAATAATAGGTAAAGATCCTGCCAGCGATATAGCGTTGATTAAAATCGATAAAACAAACTTGCCTTATATCAATCTCGGGAATTCAGATAACGTTATTATAGGCGAATGGGTTGTAGCTTTAGGGAATCCATTTGGTTTATTTGAAGTGAACCAAAAGCCGACCGTTACTGTAGGCGTTGTAAGCGCAACAGGAATGAAGTTAAGCTCAAATGAGAACCGTTTTTACAGAAACATGATACAGACAGATGCGGCTATTAACTCAGGCAACAGCGGCGGGCCGCTTGTTAACTCGGTTGGCGAGGTGATTGGTATGAATACAATTATCTATACAGGCAACCAGTATAACACGGGAAACATCGGGCTTGGATTTGCAATACCTATAAATAAGGTTAAGAAAATTACAGATGCGCTGAAGAAAGACGGCAAGATAAACAGGAATTATTCGTTGGGTATCCGCGTCCAGACTGTGGACCAGAATGTAGCTCAGTATTTTAAACTGAAAAATACCGAAGGCGTGATAGTTGTAAATCTTGAAAAGGGCGGAGATGCAGATAATGAAGGCATAAAGCCGAATGATATTATACTTTCAGTAAATGGCGAGAAAGTGAACAGTGATTCTGATTTCTGGGGACTCATAACGGAATTGAATCCCGGCGATAAGGTCAAGCTGAAGATACTCCGCAGCGGCGACGAGATAGAAAAAGAGATTGAAATAAAAGTAAAGTGAGCCTAACTCATCCGATGACTCCAGCGTCATCGGATGAATATCCACAGAATAAATAAAATTTAATTTTATGTTTACAATACATTAACCCAAGCCTAAAGGCTGTGAGTTTTCATTCATTATTTTATATCTAAATGCTGGAATAAAGGCAATGTGTTAGATTTTGATTTTGCCTCACCCCCCAGCCCCCTCTCCAGCGAGGAGAGGGGGAGCGAAACTTTTTTATTCTGAGTCCCAAGCTCCAGCTTGGGACTCTTTTATAAGACGAAGAGTCAAACTCAGCCTATTTCCTACTTTATTAAAACCATCTTTTTTGTATCCCTGAAATCACCTGCCTGAATAACACAGAAATACACGCCGCTTGGCATATGTGATGCATTCCAATTAATTGATTTAATGCCTGCAGAAAGCTCTTTATTTATCAATACATCTGTAAGTCTGCCGGTCGCATCATATATTTTGAGCGATACAAAGCTGTTCTTTGGAAGATCAAATTCAATCTTAGTTTCCGGATTGAATGGATTTGGATAATTTTGTTTAAGCGAGTATGCCGCAGGGATTTCGCCGCTTATGTTTTGCACTTTATCAGGGTCGTTAATTAATATCTGGGCATACATTAATCGTGCAAAAGACTTTTGCGCGCCGTTCACATAACTTCCCGGAATTGAATCCATCTGGTAAGTTAAATTAATACATCTTGCTCCGCTAACGCGACTGTTAAACTGCGACATTGAAACATACCTGCAATCGCGTAGCGGGCCGGAATTATTTGTAACTTTTGAATTAGCTCCCCAGTTGAGCCCGCTATTTGTAGAATATGAATAATATACATCAAAAAATGTATTCCCGTTTTGCCCGGTATCGGCCCTGGCTCTGCACCAGGCAATATAAAGCGTAGCGGAGTCTGAAGATCTGCCAATGACGGGATGACAGTCGTTGAAATATATATCGGATTGAAGATTGGAACCTCTTAACATTGTGCAGGTATCTATCGTAACAGGAATACCGCCATTTATGACAGGCGACCAAAACATTATCTTACCTAATGATTGTGGAAAATAGCTGCCCAGCCTGTCAATTTTGCAAACAGCAAAAGTTACGTTTGGCGTATTGCCTTTGTAACAAATATCACAGCTTCTGACGCATCCTAAGGTATCTTCATTTAAAATAGTTTGCCATATGGGAATTGCCGAAGAGAACGTATTCCCATTATCAGTTGATTGCATTAAATAAACATTTCCTGCGGACCCAGGGTTGTAAGTATCATTATTTACATAAATGAGTCCTATTCTGCCGTCGCTTCCCCTCGAAAGCGCATATGCTTCGCTTCCTCCAACGTAGGGCCTGGAAACCCATCCTGAAAATGTACCCGTATTTAGGCTGGTTGCAATATTTGTATAAGGAACGCCGGCTGTAATTCCTGCGCCTATCATAAAGAATTTATTCGTTAGGTTGACGTTAGCGGTTGCAATGACTTTAGGAAATTCGGGTTCATCTCCGGCGGTAACTGATGGAGGAGTGAGTCTGATAAAAGATCCGGCTCCGCCAACAACATCAATATAAATTTGAGTCCTGTTTGAAGAAAGTCCGCCGTCGGTAGAGTGGTTTACAACAATCTCCCTGCCATCGCTCAATACATCTGTTGAAGGAAACCCGGATTTTAAATCAGGCAAGTTTCCATAAGATACCCATGATACGCCCACGTCAGTGCTAACATAAAACTTTGTTCTCCGGTCGGGAAAGCCAGTGGCGCCAACTGGATCCGACATGAAAACTGCGTAAATAAACTGTGGGTCATTTGGGTCCTGAACCAGCATTCTCATGTTGCCGTTTGACTGGTAGTCGTAAGTAGTCCGCTCATTAGGCCAGGTAATTTCTGTGGTGATAATAGAGTTAATGTTATCTGTTCCATTTGGTTCGTAAACCGTTTTATGTGGGCTATCCCATACTGCAGGCGGCATTTTATTCAAAGGTTTTTGCGGACAGCCTATAATTTCGCCATCTGCAGAAACAACGTTATATTGTTTTTTGGGGCTGACAGATTTATTGGGGTTAGTATTATCTGTTGAATTAATAAACACAGAACAACAAACTGATAATATAATCAGCAGCGTTAGTTTGTTAGCCATAATAATTCTCCGGTATTTATTTGAAGGAAATGAAAGGACGAAAGCGGAGTAAAATAAAAGTTTAATGAAAAGTTTGAATTCATTAGCGTAACCCGGATTAATTCAAAAACCTTAACAGTAATTTACGGATTGCGGAACCATGCCGGAAAAAATCCCGGAAAACTATTTTGTCAGGATCATTTTCTTTACTTCTGAATACCTGTCTGTATCGATCTTATAAAAGTATATGCCGCTTGTTAAGTTCGAAAACTTTGATGCGTCAAACTCAACTGCATATGAACCGGCGGCCTGAAATTTATCTACCAGAGTTGTAATTTCCCTGCCGATAATATCAAACACTTTTACTTTTATATTAGCATCCTGGTAAATCTCATATGAAATTGTCGTGGTCGGGTTAAACGGGTTTGGATAATTCTGCTCAAGTTTAAAATTCTTTAACCCTGAAATCCCTATCTTAACTTCATCTGACTGGAACAACAGCTGTCCGCCTGCGTTAAAAGCTTCTATCCTGTAATAATACACGCCATCGCGGTCAGGCTCGTCTTCAAAATCATATTTGAACACTTTTAGTCCGTTGCCATCTACGGATTTTTCGTAGTAATCATCCCATTTTATCTTCTTTGCAGTTTTAAGCGTAAGATAGTCTTTTCCTGACGGATCAAGGCGCTGAACGCTGAAAAAAGAAATTTGTTTTGGGTTAGTATAACGCCAGTTCAGGTATATAGTTTCGTCTTTTATTTTGGCTGTGATTCCGGAAAGCAGATCAGAAGAGTCGCTGCCCGGTTCTATGGTTATGAAATTAAAAGGAATGAGCGGATTAAAACCGGTTGGACTGGCTGAGCTTGTTAGGGTTGAAAACAGTATTAATAACAGCAAAAATTGTAGAAGTCTTCGTCCCATAATTAAACGTTTTGATGCAGAAAATCGAGTCTCTTTCTAAGCCTGTTCTCGCTCATAAGCAACTTGTCTTTTCCAAAAATTGCCTGGTCTTGTGAAGTAAATGTCAGGATATATTCATCGCTCATGACAATCGCTTCTTCAGGGCAAACCTCTTCGCAGAAACCGCAGAAAATACAGCGAAGCATATTGATCTCAAACTTAACCGGGTATCTTTCTTTTTCAAGCTCTGTTTCAGACGCCTGCACTTCAATTGCCAGCGCCGGGCATACTCTTGAACATAACCCGCATGCTACGCATCTTTCCGTGCTGTCTTCCTTCTGTACAAGCACGGGGCGGCCGCGGAACGCAGTAGGCGGATCCCATTTTTCTTCCGGGTACTGCCTTGTAAACTTTGGCTTGAACATCTGCTTGAATGTCAGCCATAAACCGCCAACTATCTGCGGAATGTATGTTTTTTCAAGCAGCGTTAAATCTTTACTTCTTACCTGTCTTATTTCACTCATCGTTTTGTCAATTCCTATTATTGAGGAATCCGGTATTCTTTTTACTTTACTAAAACCATTTTCTTTACGGTAACGTTCTCGCCTGCCCGTAAACTATAATAATACATACCTGAAGCCAGGTCTTTTGCGTCAAAATCCACCTGGTACTCGCCGGCATTCAAAGGCCCGTTAACCAGTGTTTTTACTTCTCTGCCCAAAATGTCATATATTCTTAAGAACGTATATTCAGATTTCGGCAAAGTAAAATTGATCTTTGTGCTGGGGTTAAACGGATTCGGAAAATTCTGGCTCAACGAAAATTCATGAACTACGGCGCTTATTTGATGAATGGCGAGCGGGTCAACTGCTGCGCCAATATTCATTGACTGAGAAAAATTATGATATTTAGCTGTAATTGTGCAAGTGGATTGTCCAATATGAAAATGCGGAGTAAAATACACATCAAAATTATTCATACCAGTAGGAACTGAAGCTGCATAAACCGTATCCTGACCCGGTGCAAAACAGGTGATCCAGGTACAAATGCCTGCAGGGTCCCATCCATTTTGTAAAGATTCATTTGATATAATAAATTTAACCGTATCCAAAACCGCGCCTGAAGTATTATTTACACTTCCGTTCCACCTAACCTGCATCGTGTCGGCATGATTACTTGAATCAACTGTAAAACGTACGATTGGGGGATCTATTGCAACTAAAGTGAACTGAGCATACGAACTTGAAACTGTTAAAGCAAATACAAATAATAAAAAAAGTAGTTTTTTCATGTTTTAATGATATTTTTCAAATATATATGTTTTTTATTCTCTATTCAATAATGAAATAAATAATTGAAAAGCCTTTATAAGTGAGTCAATTTCAATAAATTAAAACAGAATGTATGCCAAGAATATTCTTAACTCATCACTGAAACATTCATCCAGAAGTTGATTTATTTTACCAAAACCATTTTCTTTACAGTGATGTTATCGCCCGCCTGTAAACGATAGTAATACATTCCTGAAGCCATATCTTTTGCGTCAAAATCTATCTGGTATCCACCGGCATTTAACTGTTCGTTAACCAGGGTCTTTACGTCTCTGCCTAAAATATCATATATTCTTAAATAAGTATATTCAGCTTTTGGCAATGTAAAATTTATTTTCGTGCTCGGATTAAACGGATTCGGGAAATTTTGGCTCAATGCAAATTCATGAACTACAGAGCTTATTTGGTGAATAGCGAGCGGGTCAACTGCAGCAACAAGATTAACAGACTGCGAAAAATTATGATACCAGACAGTTACCATACAGCTTGATTGCCCTGAATGAAAATGCGGTGTAAAATATACATCAAAGTCATGCATTCCCGTTGAAGTTGAAAATGCGTAAACTGTGTCAAGGCCCGCAGGAAAACATGTAATCCATGTGCAAATGCCGGCTGGTTCCCAGCCACTTTGCAATGATTCATTTGATATTACGAATTTAAGAGTATCCAAAACCCCGCCTGAAGTATTATTTATACCGCCGTTCCACCTAACCTGCATTGTATCAGGGTGGCTCAAAGAATCCATTGTGAAATGTATGACGGGCGGATCAATAATAAATATTGCGAACTGGGAATACGAACTTGAAACTGATAAAGCAAATACAAATAATAAAAGAAGTAGCTTTTTCATGTTTTAATAATATTTTTGAAAATTATATGTTGTTGTTCTCTATTCAATAATGAAATAAATAATTGAAAAGCCTTTATAAGCGATGCAATTTCAATAAATTAAATCAGTAAATTTTTTCAGGATATTTTGATGCCCAGTACTCAAATAATTCAATGCATTCGTTCTTCATTAAGCCGCCTTCGATCTGTACTTTACTTAGCCCCAATTCTTTAAGTATTTTGTTTGAAACCCGCAGCTCATTGAACCCAAAGCGCTTTGCATCTTCAATTGCAGCGCCAAAATAAATTTTATCAATTCTTGCCCAGTGAATTGCAGTGAAGCACATAGGGCATGGCTCGCATGTTGAATAAATTACGCATCCGCTTAGATCGATTGATGAAAGTTTTTGGCAGGCATTTCTGATTGCATGTACCTCTCCGTGCGCGGTAATATCTGTGCTGGCCCAAACAATATTGTGGTCGCATGCAATAACTTTGCCGTCTTTTACAATGCATGCTCCGAAAGGGGATTGTCCTTTATCAACGCCCTCTTTAGCCTTATCAATAGCCATTTGCATAAACCGCTGGTCTTCGGTCATATCTCCATTTTTACTATAAATTCACTCAAATATACTAAATTCTTATAATTACTAATGACTAATTACAAATGACCAAATAGTGAGTAGAATAATTATGAATAATTTCTAAATTAAATTAATAAACTAATCATATGAAAATCATTACCCCTCCTTACCAAGGAGGGGTCGCACCAATGGTGCGGGGAAGGTCTTAATGAAAGACCCCCTCTGTCTATCGACCACTCCCCCTTGTAAAGGGGGAGACAAAAAACGAAATTGCTGCCATAGTTGCAATTGAATCTACCACTAACTATTACGGATGCTAAACGAAGGATAAGCTGGGCATGGCAAAAATGCTTCCGTTTATTTACATTTTTTAATTAATTATATTTGTAAATGGCATTTTGGAAGAGATTTTTTGTATTCTGCGGGGCTGTAATTCTAATGATTATCCTGTTTAATTGGGTAATCATGCCTTTGTATGTTAAACACAATACTTTAGTTAAAGTACCATCTGTTGTGGGACAGGATTTTTCGGATGCGAAGAAAAACCTTGATCAGGCGGGCTTAGAGGGGCTTCAGGGGGATATCAGGTACGACCCTTCCAAGCCAATAGGAACAGTTTTGGATCAGAATCCACCGGCTGACCAAATGGTTAAAGACGGAAGGCGTATTTATCTTGTAGTTAGCGGCGGCGAACAGCTTTATGACGTGCCGAATTTGGTTGGCAGAACAGAAAGAGAAGCTAAGTTCATTCTGGGACAAAGAAATCTTGAGCTGTTTGAAGTAGAGAATAAAGCATCGGCTCAATATCCTGCGGGAATTGTAATGTCGCAGGTTGAACAAACAGGGGCTAAAGTAAAGAAGGGAACTAAGATAGGAGTTGTAATATCAGTCGGTATGGAGACTGGCGATCTAAAAGTACCTGACCTAATTGGTAAAAATGTTGAGGATGCCAAGAAATTAATTCTTCAAAGCAAGCTTATGGTCGGTAAAATTAATTTCCAGCCCAGCACTACTGTTTCTTTAAATTCCGTTATTGACCAGTATCCTAAAGCCAACACTATGACAAAGGAAAATCAGAAGATAGACCTCTTTGTCAATAAAGAAGTAAAGAAGAAAGCCGACGAGAAATCCGAAGAAATGAACAGCATGGATGAAATTAAGGGCGATGATAAGAATAAAGACAAGGATAAAGATAAAAAGGACGACAAGGATAACATAAAGAAAGACGATAAGAAGAAAGATGACAAACCGAAACCCGATGATAAGCCTAAACAGCCGACCGATAAATCAAAGCAGCCGACTGATAAGCAAAAACCGACAGACAAAGACACAAAGAAGAATGATACTCCTAAGAAAGATAAAGATAACGACGGAACGAAATTTTAGGTGAAAAGTAAAAAGTAAAAAGTGAAAAGTAAAACGAGCAGGGGGTCATTAGAATTTGTTCCTTTATTATCAGTTAGAACAATATTTAAGATAAAATAAAGAAAATTATTTGATACTTCCCTTTGGCCCCCCTCTCCTTTTGGAGAGGGGGGCAGGGGGTGAGGCAATAATATGAAATTAATAGCTCCCTCCATACTATCTGCAAATTTTTCAAGGCTGGCTGAAGATATTAAGCTGGTTGAATCTGCCGGCGCTGACCTGATCCACCTTGATATAATGGACGGCCATTTTGTACCGAATATTACATTCGGGCCCAAAATGGTTTCTGATATTAACAAGATAACAGATCTGACGCTTGATGCTCACTTGATGATAAGCGAACCCGAAAAATATGTTGAGGATTTCGCGAAAGCGGGAGCCGACTGGATCTCTGTTCAATATGAAGCGGCAAGCCATCTTGACAGGCTGATACATCAAATAAAAGACCTTGGTTGTAAAGCGGGTGTGGTCATAAATCCCGCAACCCCTATTGATGTACTCAACGAAATACTGCATATTACAGATTATATACTTGTTATGTCGGTCAACCCCGGATTTGGCGGCCAGAAATTTATTGAATATGCCCTGGATAAAGCTGCGCGTTTAAAAAAGAAAATTGATGCCGGTGGATATTCAACTTTCCTTGAAATGGATGGCGGCATAGATAATTCGAATATCAAAAAGGTGAGTTTAGCCGGAGTAAATGTTTTTGTCTGCGGCAATTCTATATTTGGTTCAAAGGATCCTGCCGCGGCTTTGAAGAGTCTTAAGAGTTCACTCTAAGTTTTACCTATCAATTATTTTAACTTGCCATGAAACCTGTCTTCACATTTAATGAAATAAGAGACATTGAAAGCAAAATTATC
>CAZMRG010000092.1:0-13594 GCA_964568655.1 uncultured Ignavibacteriales bacterium
GTAGGTTGAAATCTGCGGACTGATGAAGTAATCGCCTTCGTTTATAGTTTTCAGGCATTCAATCAGGTCGTCTGATATTTTATCTTTAAGCAGGAAAGCTTTTACGTTAAGATCCATCGCGCCGGAAAAGTATTCTTTCTCCTTATGCATAGTTAGAATTGCTGTTTTGACCGGAAGTTTATCAGAAAACACTGCGCGGGCGACTTCAAGCCCATTCAATCCCGGCATATCTAAGTCAAGCAGCGCTATATCAGGCTTCAGCGTTCTTATTTTTTCAAGAGCTTCGATTCCATCAGCAGCTTCGGCTGCAAGCTCAAATGAATCGTCCCCGCTTAAAATACTTATCACGCCTTTGCGAAATATATGATGGTCATCAGCTATCAGTACTCGTATTTTCGGTTTTGCGCTTGTCATCTTTGTTTTTTCGTTTTTACAGGGACGGTTACATGAAGCTTTGTGCCCTTTTGCGGTTCGGAGCTGAACTTATAATTCCCTTTCACCAGGCGGATCCTCTCATCAAGATTCAGAAGCCCGAAACCAAGTTTCTGCGCTCCCGCTGATTTCAATTTTTCAATATCAAACCCGGCGCCGTCATCTTCTATATCAATTGTTACAAACATAACCGCTTTAGTTATGTTTATAGTTACAGCCCCGGCTTTGGAATGTTTTATTATATTATTCAGAGCCTCCTGGATTATCCTGTAAAAATAAATTTCCGTTTCTTTCGGGAAGATATTATCGATATTATCAATTGACAATTTAAAATGTACCGGTGTAGTTGCCGCCAGTTTTGTTACCATTGATTGGACCGCGATAGTTAACCCCAGCCGTTCAATTTGCTGCGGATAGAGCTTCGAGGAAATTCTCCTGACATCTTCCAGCGTTTCAACCAGCATGTCCGAGGCGGCTTTAAGGCTTTCATGCATAACCGTGCCTTCCAGGACCGATTTCATATTTTGCTGAAGGTAAATATTTATTGCGCTCAGGTTTTGTCCGACGCTATCGTGCAGCTCGCCGGCAAGCCTTTTCCATTCGGCTTCCTGCGTTTCCATTACCTTTATTTTAAATTCCTCAAACTCAGATTTTCTTTTTACTGAAGCCCTGTATATGAAATATGATCCGGGAATAAGAATAATTAATACCAATCCGCCGACGCGCCACCAAAACCATTCTGTTTGCCAGATAGGAACCACCGATTCGCTTATTTGGTAATAGGCATCTATTACCAAAACGGATAGCATTAACAAAATAACCCATATATAACCTGAATATCGTTTCATACATATCAAAAATAACGCTTTACGGATATAAATGAACTGTATAATTCAATTGTTACGTTGGGGTAAAATAAGTATTTTCGTGATTATTTTTCTTAATTCCAATCAAGAATATGAAAGCAATTATAATAAACGAAAACGGCGGCCCGGATAAGCTGTTATATAAAACAGATTTTCCCGAACCTGAGATTACTCCAAACGAAGTTCTGGTAAAGATTCATGCCGCTTCCGTAAACCGCGCCGATCTTGTAATAAGGCAGGGATACCCCGGACTTAACCTCAAGTTTCCTCATGTTTTAGGCGGCGATATCGCCGGGGTTATCGCGAAAACGGGAAGCAAGGTCAGCGATTTTAAGGAAGGGGATAGAGTTGTATCATGGTCGCTTGCCGTAGAAGCCGATGATGAATGGGTAAGAAAGGGCAGGGCGTCGATCTCGCCTTCATGGCAGTATTTTGGAATGCACAGAAACGGTTCTTACGCTGAATATGTTAATGTGCCCGAATCATCTTTAATTAAATTGCCGGGTAATGTTTCGTTCGAAGATGCGGCATGTTTACCGGTTGCGGGATTGACCGCTTATCACGGCGTTATGACTGTCGGCGATCTGCAAAAAGACGATACATTCTTTATTTGGGGCGGCACAAGCGGCGTCGGAATAATTGCAATTCAGCTTGCTGAAAGTATTGGCGCAAAAGTATTTGCTACGGCGGGTTATGATTATAAAATTGAACATCTGAAAAAAATGGAGGTCGATTATATATTCAACCATCGTACCGATACAAATATAGATGAACAGGTATTGAAGCTTACGGGGGGATATGGAATCGACGTTATATTAGACTACGTCGGTCCTGAGGCGTTTGGGAAAAATTTCAAGATGGTAAAAAAAGGCGGAAAGATCTTGTTTTGCGGAATTCTAACCGGCAGAGAAGCGATGGTTAGCTTGCACCTGACTTATTTGCGTCACATAAGCCTTCTTGGTTTATATCTTGGCGAAAAGCGCGAGCTTGAAGCGCTGGTAAGACTGGTTTCTGAAGGGAAGGTGAAGCCGCATGTTGGTGCTAAGTTCGATTTGAAAGATGCCGCCGAGGCTCAGAAAATGATGGCAGAAGGAAAAGTTATAGGGAAGATTTTACTGATTCCTTAAAACAAATGATCCATTATTTTTTCCACAGTTTCATCGGGCGTTAGAGTTGAGTTATCAATGTTAACGCCAAATCCCGGCTTGTTTATCTTCGCCTTATAATGATATTTAATTCGTTCTGTTTCCCATTCCGTAAGCTCTCTTGAACCCCTGTTTGACAGCGCTATTTCCATCTTGGGATTCAAAGTAAAGAAATGGATATCATGTTTTCCGGTTAAGCTGTTAAATACCGCGCCGTAATCGTGCTTATCCATTGGATAAGTTATTATCACGTTAATGCCTTTTGCAGCGAAGTTGTTTATCAGTGACGCTGTGTTTAGCAGGTTGATCGGAATCGACTCTTCAAGAGGGATCCAGTCAATCATAGCCCTTAAGCTATCCACTTCAATGTGTGCCGTGTTTGGAATTTTTTTCTTTAATAGGTGGGCAATTGTAGTTTTGCCTGAGTTTATAGCGCCGCTTATAAAAATGATCATGATATAATTTTATGTTATATTTTTTTAAATGTAAAAAGACGAGCTGAATAAACAGCGTCTGTTTTATACCGGAATTATTAAATTAAATATTTGTGAGGGAATTAAATATTAAGTCCTACTTTGTCCCAAACCTCTTCTTTTGTCGCCGAGGCTGTTCGGCGCGCCTTTTCGGCGCCTTTGTTCAAAACTTCCTTAACGTAATCCAGGTTATTCATTAGTTCCGCCCGTTTTTCCCTGAAAGGCCTAAAATGCTCAAGAATCCGTTCGAGCAGTAATTTCTTGGCATCACCGTACCCGTAACCGCCAGCTTTATATTTTTCTGCCAAAGCAGATTTTTCTTCCGGCGCAGCAAAGTAAGAATACAGCTTATAAACATTATCTTTGCCGGGGTCCTTAGGCTGATCTACCGGCGTTGAGTCGGTTACAATACCCATCACCTGTTTCTTAAGTTCTTTCTCCGGAGCAAAAATTTCGATCGTATTGCCATAACTCTTGCTCATCTTCCGGCCGTCGGTCCCGGTAACAACCGCAACTTCTTCCGGAATATATGCTTCGGGAATTTCAAATACTTTACCAAATATCCTGTTAAACTTTCCGGCTATGTCCCTTGCAATTTCAACGTGCTGTTTCTGGTCTTTGCCTACCGGCACAAGGTTTGGTTTATAGATCAGGATATCGACCGCCATTAGAACAGGATAATCAAAAATCCCAACATTAATATCTTTTTCACCCTTTGCTTTTGCGTCTTTGTAAGCATGCGCAAGCTCAAGCATACTCATTGGCGTTACGCAGTTTAATACCCATGTCAGCTCGGTATGTTCGTGAATATCGCTTTGCCTGAAGAACACAGTTTTATCCGGATTTAATCCCAGGGCAAGATAATCAAGCGCTAGGTCGGTAATTAATCCCTGAAGAACCTTTGAATCTTTAACAGTTGTCAGCGAATGCAGGTCGGCTATAAAAATAAAGCTTTCGCACTGGTCCTGCATTTCAACATGATTTCTCATAGCGCCAAGGTAGTTTCCCAGGTGCGCTTTGCCTGTAGGTTTAACGCCGGAAAGAACGCGTTTTTTCCGGGAAGTTAACTCTTTGGCTTCAGGCATTATTCAAACCTTTTTTGTGCAAGTACAATAGCGCCCACTATGGCCGCTATCAGGATGAATGAAACAAGTTCGAAAGGATACGAGAAAGTTGTGTATAAAGCTGTTCCAATATTTTCGATCGTGCCCTGGGTTTCAGCCGCAGGATTCATTGTTTTCATCTTCCCCATAAAGGCGAAGAACGTTGTAATACCAAGAGTAGCAAATAACAATAAGCCCAGCAGTATCGCCGAGATCTTTTTGTATGATACTTTTTCGGCAAGTTTCGATTCGTCCTGAAGATTCAGAAGCATAATTACGAACAGGAACAGCACCATAATTGCGCCGGCATAAACAAGTATCTGTATGATGGCCACAAATTGCGCCTTAAGCATCAAGTATATTACAGATATGCAGAAGAAATTAGAAATCAAATACAATGCGCTTGTTATGGGACTGCGCCGCGTAATCATCATGATCGCTGATGCAACTCCGACCGCAGAGAAAACCAGTATTACTATATTTTCGAACGTGAACTGCAAAACAGTTAGTGGTTAATAGTTAACAGTTAATAAATTTTGATAGTTTAAAAATTGTGCCCAGAGCCGGAATCGAACCGGCACTGAGGTATTACCCCAACAGGATTTTAAGTCCTGCGCGTCTACCAGTTCCGCCATCTGGGCTTTGTTTAATATATTGCTTCAGAAATCGTCTTCCTTGGCTAGTCTTTAATTCTTTTTCTCTTTTAACAGCTTCTTCCTTAATTGGAAAAGATTCACTATAAATCAGCCTATAAGGTCTATATGGTTTGGTAGATGGAACTCTTCCCTTATTGTGCTCTAATAATTTTTTGGTTAAGTCTTTTGAGTAACCAAAGTATAGTTTGCCAAACTTATCAGAATGCAATACATATGTAAAATAACAATTGTCTAATCTGATTTGTTGTCCTGCGCGCCTGCCTGCTGCAGGCAGGTCTACCAGTTCCGCCATCTGGGCTTGTACCAAAGAACAAGTTTAACGATTTTTTTCAATTATTTCTAACCTAAAATTTAGTTGGAAAAACCCTAAATTGTACCTATGAAACAAGATGATAAGTTCTGGAGCCAGCTATACCAAGAGGATAAAACCAGATGGGATATCGGGTATCCCGCCCCGCCGTTAAAAGAGTATTTTGACCAGCTTATCGATAAGAGCTTAAAGATCCTGATTCCTGGCGCGGGCAACGCCTACGAGGCGGAGTACTTATTTAAGCTGGGATTCAAAAATGTGTATGTTCTTGATTGGGCAGCCGAACCGCTGGAAAACCTGAAGAAAAGATTCAGCGATTTCCCCGAAAAAAACTTATTTTGTGAAGATTTCTTTACACATACGGGAACGTACGATCTGATAATTGAATACATCTTTTTCTGCGCTATAGATCCATCACTCAGAAGCGATTATGCCAAAAAGGTTTTTGAATTATTAAAACCAAAAGGAAAGTTTGTCGGGATCTTGTTCAACGATCCTCTTAAAGGAGAAGATGGTCCGCCTTTCGGAGGAACACAGGAAGAATATTTAAATTACTTCTCGCCCCGATTCAATATCAAAGTTTACGAGAATGCATACAACTCTATAAAGCCAAGAGCAGGAAGGGAAATATTTTGCATTTTTGTTAAAAAATGAGATTTAGCGCTCTAAATCCCTTATATTCAGCAACATAAAACATTGATATTTGTCACTTTTCAAAATGATTAACGTCATAGTATTTGCTTATTAGCATGTATTATTATTGTATGGGAGGAACCACAAAATAATTAACATTATCTCTTCCATTTTATTTTATAAATGATATTATACAGAAAGGCAATACGGTAATGAAAGTAAAATTACTATCTATAGTTTTAGTATTATTCTTAGCCGTTTCTTTTACAGGAACAAAACAGGCTTATTCCGATACAAGAAACGTACTATTGGAGTTTTGCACAGGCACATGGTGCCAGTGGTGTCCTTGCGGCGATTACACAGCTGAGCAGCTGTTAGCAACTCATCCCGGAATGATAGTCCTTGCGTATCATGGACCATTAAATTACGGCGGCGATCCTTTTACAAATTTTAGCGGCTCAGGTATAATTGGACAACTTGGATTTACAGCTTACCCGACCGCAATTATCGACAGGACAAACAGCTCGACGAATTTTTCTTATACCATGTGGACAAACGCTGTTAATACTGAGTATACAAATAACCCAACAACGCCCGTCAGGCTTGTGATCACATCTAAAGATTACAATGCCTCCACCAAAGTATTGACCGCGTCAATTGATGCTACTGCGCTTCAAACTATAAGCGACCAGTATAAGATCTGTTATGTGATCACCGAGAACGGCGTTGTTTATACCCAAACAAACAATAATAACTGTACAACAGGCGGCGCAAATTATGTGCATAAATGGATCACAAGGAATATGGTTAACGGTTCATTGGGCGAGAACCTGAACACAGGCACCTGGAACCAGGACCAGGTAATAACCAAAACACTGAATACAACGCTTGATAATGCATGGATTGACGCTAACTGTCAACTTACAATCTTTGCATATAAAGATGCATCGCCTCTATACATGGCGAATATTGGCCAATCAATATTGCAGTCGGTTACAGAACCCCTTGGCATTCAGGGAACAGGCGTAGTTCCGAAAGCATATTCACTTTCGCAGAATTATCCTAATCCGTTCAACCCGACAACGAACATTAAATTCTCGGTTCCAAAAGACGGAAACGTGAGCCTTAAGATATATGATGCAATTGGAAATGTAGTTGATACATACGTAGATGGATTCATGAATGCAGGCTCATACAATGCAGAAGTTGACGCTTCAAGCCTTGCCAGCGGAATATATTTCTATACTTTAAAAGCCGGTGATTTTGTTCAGACTAAAAAGATGGTCTTAATAAAGTAATCATTGAGATTCGGCAATAGCCGAATCGAAACTTGTCCTCGGGAAATCGGGGATCCCGCTTGCGGGACTAATTACAAATTACTAATTACTAACAAATAATTATTCTGGTTCCCGGGCTTCTGCCTGGGAACCTTTTTTATTCAGACCTGTAATGTCGTTCCAAGTTGTCCGCCATAGCGGATTGGGACTTAGAGGTAAAATAATCACCGTCCCCTCTGAGTCTTCACGAAGTGAGACTCAGAGGCCTACAGCATTAAAACATCTGAGTCCTCTTCGAGACCTGCCTGCTGCAGGCAGGGACTCAGATGGGACGTAGTATTGTGACTTACATGAATAAAAAAGAGCCCGTCAGATAATGACGGGCTTTTTATTTTCTTTCCCAATCTGGAGTTTGGAACAGAAGAAATGAATCGCAAACTATTTCTTTACTTTATCAATATACGCTTTAAGCGTACTATCCAGCGCCGGTTTTTGCAACACCGCATGCTGCCAGTCTTTCAAAGCGTTCGGTTTATCAAACTTATTGAAATATGTAAAGCCGCGGTTCACATAAGCGTCGGTCAGGGTTGAATCCAACTCAATGGCTTTGTTGTAATCAATGAGCGCGTTATCATAATCTTTCAGGCTTGCATAAGCGTACCCGCGTGAATTAAACACAATTGGTTTTGTCTGGTCTATCTTTATTGCGGCAGTAAAATCTGTAACTGCCGGTTTGAACTGGTCTGTATTCATGTAAACAAATCCGCGGTTAATGTACGCGTCAACCAAATTAGGATTTAGTTCAATTGCTTTGTTATAATCATCGAGCGCCGAGCCCGTTTTGTTTACATTTACATAGCAGTAACCCCGTGAATTATAATACACCGCGTTTTTCGGGTTGAACTCGATAGCGCGAGTGAAATCATCGGCGGCTTTATCATACATCTTAAGATTCATGTATGCGAATCCTCGGTTAGCGAAAGCATCTTCGAATTTTGGATTTAATTCTATCGCTTTCGTGTAATCTTTCACGGCGGTAGTATAATCTTTCAGCAGCGCGTAAACATACCCGCGCCTGTTGATATAAACAGCGTTCTTGTTGTCCTTCTGAACTGCCTGTTCCATATCTTCCATCGCCTCCTTCAGCCTGTTCATGGTAAGATAGGTGTAACCGCGTGAATCGTAAAATCGGGCTGAATCTGGAGATAATTTGATCGCTTCGTCAAGATCCTTCAACCCGTTGGGAAGATCATTCCGGGAGATATACAGCGAAGCTCTTCTGAAATATGCCGATGAGTTCTCGTAATCGGCCTGGATAGCAAGATTGTATTCGTCCAAAGCTTTGTTTAAGTCATTCTTATTAGAGCTTTCTATTCCTGCTTTGAGGTGTTGGTTTGATTCATCTGTGTTTCTTGACTTACAGCCTACAAGTATTATTGAAATTAACAAGACGCTGAAAAACAAGAGTATAGCTAGTGATTTTTTGTTTGATAACATGATTGTGGTATATTTGTAAAAACACTACAATTTATCTAAAATAATTGTTAAATTGTAATACCGTGAAGCAGTTAAGTTTAAGAATCTAAGTATAATTTATGGCGGACAGATTAAAATTTATATGTGCATTATTTGCAGTATTAGCGCTTGTTTTTGCCTGCAGCAGCAATAAGTCGGATAAAGATAAGGAAAACCAGACATCCCAGAAACAACAGCAGCAGCAGCCGACCGAACCTAAGGACCAATACAGAATAGCTGAGATCTTCGAAAACGACAAAAACCAAATGGTGGATCTTATTGAAGGCCCTGCAAGCTTTGATATAATGTTTGACGGAACAGGCAATTTTAAAGCCGAGCTGCTTTATACCGACGGAAGGCCTTTTGAGGTATTAGCCGATGTTAACGGAAGCTATAAAGGCAAAAAAGTAATAACTGTGCCTCAAACATCAGCATATATACTCGATGTTCATTGCACGGGGAAGTGGTCCGTTTACAAAGAGTAAGCCCTTTCGTCAATCAAAAAGATTTTTTTATTTCAGCAGCGGGCGTAACTTATTAATCCTCGGCTTTAGATCCTGTTCATATGGCGGGTTGAGTCTTATTGCCATTTCCCAATCGTTAATAGCCGCCGCATAATTTTTCAAAGCAAGATAAGACGTGCCCCTGTTATAGTAAGCCTTAGCCAGCCTCGGGTCTTTCATTATCACAGTATCGTATTGTTTTACAGCCGAATCATATTTGGCAAGGAAGTCGTATATGTTGCCCTTATTAAAATTTGCAATTGTATCGTCCGGTTTTAACTTAAGCACCATCTGGTAATCAGTCATAGCTGAATCATAGTGTTTCAGTCTTTCATGCGCGTTGCCGCGGTTCATATACGCTGATGGATTCGATGAATATAACCCGATATATTTATTATAATCCGCAATCGCCTCAGGGTACATTTTTATATTCTGAAAATGATTTCCCCTGTCAAGGTAAGGTCCCGGTTTAAGCGGGTGTTTCTTGATCTGCAGTTCAAGTTCCTGGAAAGCTTTAGTGTTCCAGACTTTATAGATGCTGTCGCGCGGTATACTGTAACCTTTATGAAAACTTTCAAGAGAATCTCTATAATCGAAATCACCGGTGCCGTAAATATTAGTACTATCCTTCACGAAATTCAGGCCCAGGTCGTCATTCTGAACTTCCTGCGGCGGGACTTTAGTAACTTTCTCAAGACTGTCTTTTTTGGTAGTCTCAGTTTCGTTCTTTTTTGTACATGAACTTGAAGCTAGTAATCCGCAGATTAATGATACAAAAAGTAATTTTACAGTAAATTTAATCATATTTTGAAGCTAAATGCCGTTAATTAATCAGAAAACTTACTAATTTAATATATATTTTACAATGTACAGCGCTTTAAAGATTCAGTCAAATATTGAGCAAAATTGATAAGGATTGCATACCGCGTTTACGGCAATTATGGATGCCGCCAAAGAATAGCCGGTCTGCCGTTTTTGTTTCAGACTAATTCTTTCTTACTTTTTGCTACTGCGTCCAGTTCAAGCTGAAGTTTATAAGCCTGCACTTTTTTGAAAAGATCTTTATCTTCGACCGAGAGAATTTGCATTGCAAGAAGCCCGGCATTTTTTGCGTTGTTGATAGCGACCGTGGCCACAGGAACGCCTCCCGGCATTTGAACAATAGATAGCAGCGAGTCAAGTCCGTCAAGCGACTTGGATTTTATGGGGACGCCAATCACCGGAAGCGGGAAATTTGCCGCAAGCACGCCCGGCAGGTGAGCCGCGCCGCCAGCGCCGGCAATGATAACTTTTATTCCGCGCTTGTATGCCGTTGAAGAATACTCGGCTACTAATCCCGGAGACCTATGCGCTGATGCTACCTTAATTTCATAAGGGACTCCAAATTCAGTGCAGACTTTTGACGCTTCCTGCATTACAGGCAGGTCAGATTCGCTTCCCATAATTATGCCGACCACCGGATTATTCTTCATACTTTTTTCTTCCTTCATTTATACAGTGTGAATTTTATTAATAGATTTCTAATTGTCTATATCAGTGTAACGGTATTAAGACGCTTTCAATTTAAACTGGTGTACAAGCTCAAGCACCTCGCCTACGGCATCTTCATTATTGGTTGAAATTGTTACGTAATCCGCCTTTCGCTTTAGCTCAGGGATAGCGTTCTGCACGGCGATGTTATAGGCGCCGTAATCAAACAGGGGCATATCGTTATGCCAATCACCGATCACGGCCACGTTTTTTCTTTTCATCCCGATAGCTTTTACAAGGCGCTTAACGCTATCCAGCTTATCGCTTCCCTTCTTCTTGATAGTAAGAAGGTAATAATCATGATTGGGCGATTTAGTTACGCTCAGCGTTATTCCAATGTTCGACGGAAATGAAAACTGCTCTTTAATTATTTTAAGGCTGGCTTTATCCTCGCAGTAAATTAATATTTCAAGAACGTCTTTCACCGAGTTTAATTCAGGCACCTCTTTAATCGGGGCGCTGAGCCTCGAGTATTCTTTAATAACCGAGTTGCGCGGCGTGATGTAAAGATTTTCCCTGTCGCAAACAGTTATCTTTCCGTAATTATTTTCAGCAAGCTTAATAGCCTTCTGAATTATTTTATCTTTAATAATTCCCTGATAATATATTTTTCCGTGCCTGTCCTGTATAAGCGCGCCATCAAGCGTAACAAACGGTATATCAATTATCAGCTCATCGGCTATGAATGACGAAAAACGGTATGACCTTGCAGAAGACAACGTACAGAAAATACCGTGTTTCTTAAGTTCTTTGGAGAGATGAAGAGTCTTTTCTCCTACCTTTCCCTGTCCGTCAACCAAAGTGCCGTCAATATCAATGACGATCAGTTTTATGTCTTTTAACCTGTGATGCAAAAAGGCGATAGAATTAGGCCCGTTTTAGTTAGAAATAAGTTACGCTCTAATTTAAATTCTATTATCCTCAAAATAAATCCAAATCTAAAGTAATTATGGCATTGTAGTAGCCGTTTTGGACTACATTAGCCGAAAGCCTTTGATTGAACAGAAAACATGAAATCGAAACAAATTATTGTGTTTTCATTAAAGTCCGCCCGTTTTTCACTGATTATTAATCGCTAATTCGTTAAATTTACAGGATATGAAGTATAATTTTCAGGAAATAGAGAAGAAGTGGCAGAAATTCTGGGAAGAGAATAAAACTTTTGCTGCAAAAGAAGATTTTTCAAAACCGAAATATTACGTGCTTGATTTCTTTCCTTACCCGTCTTCGGAAGGTTTGCATGTTGGGCATCCCGAAGGATATACGGCTACCGATATTTTTTCCCGGTATAAGAGAATGAAAGGCTTTAACGTGCTGCACCCGATGGGCTGGGATGCATTTGGATTGCCGGCTGAACAATATGCGGTCAAAACAGGAATCCACCCGCGTATTACAACTCAAAAAAGTATAGAGAATTTTAAGCGGCAGTTAAAGTCGCTGGGTTTTTCATATGACTGGGACAGGGAAATTTCCAGCATGGACCCAAAGTATTATAAATGGACGCAATGGATATTCCTTCAGCTCTATAAAAAAGGATTGGCGTACCAGGCGGAAGTTCCGGTGAACTGGTGCCCTGAGCTGGGCACTGTTTTGGCGAATGAAGAAGTTCCCGAACAAGTTGAAAAAGGGTATACTGTGGTTCGCCGGCCGATGAAACAATGGATGCTGAAAATTACCGAGTATGCCGAGCGGCTGCTTGTAGATCTGGATATGCTTGATTGGCCCGAAAGCACAAAAGAGATGCAGCGAAACTGGATAGGGAAATCAGAAGGCGCAAAAGTAAGGTTTAAAGCCTCACCCCCTAACCCCCTCTCCAAAGGAGAGGGGGAAGGCCGGCCGCAATATATGACGGCCGATGCTTCCATTTGGGATACTCTTAAAGAGAATTCGAAAAAAAACAGAGAAGATCCTACTAAGGCTGAAACCATTTTATGGGAAAAATTACGTGATAGGAAGCTAAACGGCTTTAAATTCAGACGTCAACACGCAATAGGTCAGTTTATTGCAGATTTTGTTTGCATTGAGAAAAGTCTTATTGTGGAGGTTGATGGATCAATTCATGGTGATAGAAAAGAACAAGACGAATTACGAACAAACGCTTTAAATCAAATTGGTTTTCGGGTATTAAGGTTTTCAAACGATGAAGTAGAGGAAAGAGTTGATTATGTATTAGAAAAAATCAAAAGAGAATTAGAGATAGAGTCCCTCTCCTTTGGAGAGGGACAGTCCGCCATTGGCGGACAGGGTGAGGCTTTGTCTGATTCCCTTTTCATTGAAGTCTTTACAACCCGCCCTGATACTTTATGGGGAGCTACGTATATGGTATTGGCTCCGGAGCATCCGTATGTTGACTTGCTTACAACACCTGAGTGTAAAACAGCGGTCGATATTTATAAAGAGAATGCAAAACATAAATCTGACCTGGAACGGCAGATGCAGGATAAAGATAAATCAGGCGTGTTTACCGGTTCGTATGCAATAAATCCTGTCAACAACCAGGAAACGCCTATATGGATCGCTGATTATGTTTTGATGGGCTACGGCACCGGGGCTATAATGGCTGTGCCCGCGCATGATGAACGCGACTGGGAATTTGCGACAAAGTTTCATATACCAATTGTTGAAGTGGTTAAGCCGGCTTCAGGCGCTGAGAGCGATATTAAAAAAGCGCCATTTACGGAAGAAGGAATTGCCGTCAATTCAGGTATCATTACCGGGATGAAAACCGATAAGGCGAAAAAGAAAATAATATGGTGGCTTGAAGATCAGGGGCTTGGTAAGGCAACTGTGCAATACAAACTCCGCGATTGGCTTTTTTCGCGTCAAAGATTCTGGGGCGAGCCGTTCCCGCTGATACATCTTGAAGACGGTACAATTAAACCTGTACCGGAAGATGAATTGCCGGTATTGCTCCCACAAGTGGAAAGCTACAAGCCAACCGGAACGGGAGAATCACCGCTTGCAAAATTTCCGGAATGGGTAAATACTATTGATAAAGAAACCGGTAAGCCCGCAAAGCGCGAAACAAATACAATGCCCCAGTGGGCAGGTTCATGCTGGTATTATTTAAGATTTCTTGACCCAAATAATGATAAGGAGTTTTGCAGTAAAGAGAAAGAAAAATACTGGATGCCGGTTAATATGTATTTGG
>CAZMRG010000093.1:0-13046 GCA_964568655.1 uncultured Ignavibacteriales bacterium
CTGCTGGAATGTGGCTTTATCATCTAATTTCAAATTATCCAGATCAATTCTTTTGCCGTGGCGTTTTTCTATAAGGTCAACCGTTTGATGAAGAATTTTCAATTCTTTCAGTCCAAGGAAGTCCATCTTTATCAAACCCACATCCTCCAGCATTTTCATATCATACTGCGTCATGAAAACATCATCAACTTGCGGAGCTTTGGCAATTGGCGCGAAGTCGGTAATTTCTGAAGGCGCTATCACTACGCCGGAAGCGTGAATGCTAACATTCTTGTTAAGGTTTTCAAGAACGATCGCATAATTCAGCAGTTTCTTTCTTTCAGGCGATTCATCAAAATATTGTTTGAACTCGGGAATATCTTTGTAGCAATCCTGCAGAGATTTAATTTTCCCGAAAATGGATGGTACATGTTTGGTTATTTCGTTTATTGTATCAAACGGATAATTCAATACTCTGCCAACGTCTTTTAAAACTGCTTTGGTTTTAAGCTTGTTGAAAGTCGCGATTTGTGAAACTGCTTTCTCGCCGTATTTCTGTTTAGAATAATTGATAACATCGTCGCGCTTGTCATCCTGAAAATCAATATCAATATCAGGCATAGAGAATCTTTCAGGATTCAAAAATCTTTCAAAGAGCAGATCGTATGCCATTGGATCTACATTTGTGATCCCAAGCGCGTAACAAACAAGCGAACCAACTGCGCTGCCGCGTCCGGGACCTACAAATACTCCGCTAGCCTTTGCGTGTTTTACAAAATCAGCTACAATTAAGAAGTAGCCCGAAAACTTCATATTTTTTATGACTTCAATCTCTTCTTTTAATCTGTCAGTTTGTTCCTGAGTTATCTTACCCAGCCTTTTTTCCAAACGTTCAAACGCAAGCTTCTCCATGTAATCATCCAGATTATCCAAACCGGTTTCTTCAGGAATAGGGAAGTTGGGCATGTGATAAACATTCTGCGGCAGGTTGAGGTTGCACATTTCAGCTACTTCAAGCGTTGAACGGATAGCTTCAGGGAAATCCGCAAACAATTTGCACATTTGTTCCGCCGATTTAAAATAAACCTGGTCGGTTCCGTATCTCAATTCTTTTTCGAGATTCTTTCCTTCTTTATCGCGCGAGAGGTCGGTATTTATATAGAGATAAAGATTATGCGGAATGTGATGCTCATGTTTTATATAATGGATGTCATTTGTTGCAATCAGTTTCAGCCCAAGCTCCTTTGCAAGCTCAGGCATGTAGTTCAATATCTTCTGCTCAATATCTATTCCGTGATTCTGAATTTCTAAATAAAAATCTTTACCGAAAATTTCTTTATAAATTACAGCGGCTTCTTTCGCCGATTGCAGATCATCCCTGACAATATGAGACGAAACCACGCCGCCCGCGCATGCAGAAAGAGCAATAAGCCCTTCGCTGAGCTTGCTTAGTAAATCACTGTCAATACGTGGTTTATAATAGAATCCTTCGGTGTGTCCGGCTGAAGTTAGCTTTAATAAATTTTTATACCCTGTCTCGTCTTTTGCCAGCAGTACCAGGTGGTCATAATTCGCTTTGCGGGAATGTTTCCCGGCGCCGGATGATTTATCGCTGCCCAGCATTGTATCTATGCTTAGCGGAGAGTCCTTGCCTTTATCGAATCTTGAGCCTTTAGTGACAATATAAACTTCGCAGCCGATGATAGGTTTTATTCCCGCTTTTTTTGCTTTCTTATAGAAATCCATTGCGCCGTACATTACACCGTGATCTGTAAGCGCAAGGGCGGGCATTTTGTATTCGACAGCCGCTTCTACAAGACCGTCAATGGTGCAGATAGCGTCAAGTAATGAATAATGCGAATGATTATGTAAATGAATAAACTCAGACAACTTTTCAGAATTATTAATACAGATTGGATGTATATATACAAATATACAAAGAAATGTTTTGAGTTGCGGAGCGTGAGTTAGCGCTTAAAATCAAAAAAGCCCGGCAAATACCGGGCTTTGAAATTACAAATATTATAAAATTAATTCTTTACTTTACGAGTCCGAATTTTTCTCCGAAGCTTCCGATGAGCGGCAGAGGTTTACACTCGCCCTTTGACGCATTCATGATACCCATTATCAAAAATACAAGCCACGGTATATATAATATCAGGCCAATTCCGCATGTAACAGTTCCAAGTATTGCGCAAATTACATTACATATTACAAGCACGATAGCCTGTTCAGTATGATACATTACGAAATTATTTTTCTTCATGTCTTCCGTTAACAGCGGCACGAAGAACACGAGGTAGGCGACAATTGCCATTGTTTTGCCGTTTGTTGCATCTTCCTGTGTGAAGTTTACCTGTCTTGTAGATTCTGCCATTTATAATTCTCCTTATTTAATATTTCAAGTTTTGAAGTTCAGCTTTTTATGCCAAATAGCGATTGTTTTCAGCCAAATATAAGAAAGTAAAGGAAATATAACTACGACTAAAAATAAAAAACCCCCGGTTTTAAATATGTCCGGGGGCCATAAATTTGTAAATTCTATTTTACTATTTTTTCAGAAGCGGGTTCCCGTTAGCATCGCGATAAGAACCTGTGATAATAGTGACCAGGTCATAAATTGTCCAAATTCCGCAGCCTCCAAGAGTTAGCAGCTGTACTACTCCGATACCTGTGTGCCCTGTATAAAAACGGTGTACGCCTAATGAACCAACAAAGATGCACAGCAGCAATGTGGTCATCCAGTCTTTCTGCTCGGCTCCGGTGGTTGGGGTTTGTGTGGTCTGTCCTTCCATTAATGTTTTCTCCTTTAATTTATGTCTGGTTTATTTTACTAAGTTAAACTTCTCGCCAAATGAACCAATTACCGGCAGCTGCTGCACTTTTCCGCCTGCTGCGTTCAAAATACCCATGATCATAAGGATGAACAGCAACAAAGAAATTATAGAACCAATAATGCTTCCGCCGCACGGAATAGTTACGCTTATCATTTTGTAGAAAATCGGGTCCAGAAATATGAAGACGATACGAACCGCAAACCATGCAATGAACAGCGCGATACCCTGCTCAACATGGAACATAACAAACTTATTGGTCTTTGAAGTGAAGAGAGGAATGACGAAAAGAATTCCTATGTAAGCCAGGATTGCCATGACCTTACCGTCAGCCTTTTCCTGTTCTGTGATTGTATCTAAGATTGGTCTGTTTGTACTATCTGCCATAATATTCCGTTAATTAAATTTATTAAAAATAGTTAATTGTATGACTAGCAAAAAAAAATTTTGGAGTTTAGATGGAATATCTAAAGATAAATTGGAATGAATCCGGCTTTTTGAAAATTTCTTACCTGAAAATTGCTTTTATGCTTCCCCAGGTATCTCTCACACTTGAAATAACGTGGTTCACAATAATTGTATTAGAGTAAACATATGCTCCGTTATTCCCAACGAGCTTCAGTCTGTAATAATAAATCGGATTTGAAGTGCTTAATGAAACATCGTCTCTGAAATAATAGTACGAGTTGTTACCTATTGCCGTGACCGACCCAATCTTACTAAAATTATTTGGGTTCGATGCACTTCTTTCGATCTCGAAGTGGCCGAGGTTATCCTCATAGCCAGTCTTCCATTCCAAAAGAATTGCACTTTGTTCGCTCTTTGCAGTAAAATACTGCAATTCTGTTGCGGCATATAGAGCGCCAACTAGCGCTATAGCTAAAAAGCCGAATATGTATAGTGGTCTTTTCATGGATTCCCCCAAATATATATCTTAAATTAAGAAAATGCAAGTATTTTTCCCCGTTAAGAAAGGAAAAATGTTGGTGATTGTTTTGGAAAAAATACAAACAAACGAGGCCAATATATGCCGGAAATGTTAAGTGGATTTTAAGGATATATTTGTTTTTTAGGTAATTATTTGATGCTTACAAAAAACGATCCAATGTTTTAAAAAAGAGAATGTATTTTCGCACAATAAACTTTCAGGAATTCTTTGACATCAATATGCGCCTGCATTATTTATTCCATCTTTTTGCTGAAACGAAGCGAGCTTAGTGTCAGAATAGCCACGCCAAACACAAACAAAGCCAGCACGTCAGGCCATAGGATCTCAATGCCTATGCCTTTTAGAATAACTCCTCTTAGAATTGTTATAAAATATCTTAAAGGAATTAGAAAAGTTGTATACTGGACGATCTGCGGCATATTCTCAATTGGGAAAGCAAATCCTGAAAGGAACATCATAGGCATCAGAACGCCAAATGAAGATGTCATCATAGCCTGCGACTGAGTTTTGGATATTGTAGAAATAAAAAGCCCTAACCCAAGCGAAGAGAGCATGAGCAAAGATGCAGAAGCAAACAAAAAGAACACGCTGCCTTTAACCGGTATCTGGAACCACAGAGTCATTACGGTTAATACAAGCGACATTGATAAAAATCCAAGTATTGAAAACGGAATGAATTTACCTATTATAATGTGATATGGTTTTAACGGTGTAACTATTAACTGTTCAAGAGTGCCAATCTCTCTTTCTTTTACAATCGCCAAAGAAGTGAGGCTGGTTGTTACAAGCATGATGATAAGAGCCACAATACCCGGAAGCATATAATATCTGGTTGTAAGGTCGGGATTGTACCAAACTCTTACCTCGGGAACAATAGAACCGGTCAAAGGATTTTTTATTCCCATCAGCTGAAAGTTCTCAGCCTGTATCTTTTGAGAGAATTTTGATACGACGCCCGTTACATAACCCGAAGCTATCGCCGCTTTGTTGCCGTCGGAACCGTCAAATACCGCCTGTACCTGCGCAGTTTTTTTCGCGCCGATATTCTTTTCAAAATCAGTTGGGATAACAATTCCAAGCAGCGCTTTTCCGTTGGTGATAAGCTTGGTAAACTCGTCGTAGTCAGAAACATAATAATCGATATAAAAATACCCGTTGCTTTGGAAATCTTTAATTAAGTTTCTGCTCGATTCAGTCTTATCCTTATCAAAAACTACAGTATGCACTTCCTTAACTTCAAGATTCGCAGCGTAGCCAAGGAAAATTAGCTGGAATATGGGAGCGATCAAAACAGTGAACAGCATTTTTCTGTCGCGCCTGAATTGATGGAATTCTTTTACTATAAAATAATAGATTATCTTCACTGCGCTCTCTGCCTCCTTATCCTGATAGTCGCCAATATCAAAAACACCGAAGCAAATATCAGCATGTAAACCAGCTGCTGCCAGTATGAGGCTATGCCGGAGCCTTTAATCAGGATTGATCTCAGCGCGACTAAATAAAATTTTGAAGGCGTGATGTTGGATAAGATCTGCAGAAACTTCGGCATACTTTCAATAGGGAATATGAATCCCGATAACAGGTTCGATGGCAGCTGTGATATCATTATGCTCATCTGGAATGCGACCTGCTGCGAATCGGCTACGGTTGAAACGAAAATTCCAATGTTCAGGCATGCAAAAACGTATAGCAATGTTGAGAGGAACAACATAAAAATACTTCCTTTTACAACTATCCCGAAAAGAAAATGCCCGATGACAATTATCATTGTGGCAATGAGAAATGATATCAGTGTATACGGTATTACTTTGCCGAATATTAATTCAAACGCTGTTACAGGGGAGACGTTAATTTGTTCAATTGTGCCAAGTTCCTTTTCTCTTACTATTGCAATGGCTGTCAGCACAACCGAAAGCGTGATAAGAATAGATGCCACAAGCCCGGGAATCAGATAATCTGTTGTTTTCAGATCCGGGTTGAACCAGAAAACCGGCTCAAGGTCAACAGGCGTATAAACATCTCTTCCCGTTCTGGAAAGTATTTGCTTGGTGTATTTTGCCGATAGATCCATCGTAGCGGCGTTGAGGTAATTGGTCGCTATTGTAGCTGTATTGCCGTTCACACCATCTACCAGGTATTGAATTTGCGCGGTTTGTTTGGAATAGAACTTATCCGATAGGTCGTTGGGGATAACCACAACGCACTGAACGTCTTTGCTATCGAGCGCGTCGTTTATCTCCTGCCGGGTATTGAAATATTTAACTACATCAAAATAGCCCGATGCCGTGATCGATTTGATCAGCTCCCTGCTCAAATCAGATTTCTCCATATCCATCACCCCAATTTGAATATGGTCCACATCGAAGTTTAATGCATATCCATATAATACCAGCATGAATAACGGAAAAATAAAAACTATAGCCAGCGTTCTTGAATCTCTTCTTACCTGCTTTAGTTCCTTCTTCGCAATTGCAATAAGCCTATGCAGCATCCTTGTGGCCTCCGGGTTCAAGCAGGTTTACAAAGACGTCTTCAAGCGTAGGCAGGATTTTTGTTACGCGGATCACCTTTAGATTATTTTGCTCAAGGTTCGTCCGCAGCATATCCATTTTTGTCGAATCATCGTAACCTGTTGAGTCTGTGAAAGGAGTTGTGCAATGGACATACTTTCCAAAGAATGATGCATTAGTGATCCACGGCACTTTATCCAAAACGCCAAGCGATCCTTCAAGGTCGTCGGTCTCTATCTCAAAAATCGCTTTATCTAAATATTTCTCTTTGAGTTCCTGGGGAGTTCCGCCGGCTATTATTTTGCCTGCGTCTATCATCATTATCCTGTTGCAGAATTCCGCCTCATCAAGGTAATGGGTTGTTACAAAAACGGTCACTCCGTTTTTTGAAAGCCAGTTTATAAGGTCCCAGAAACTTCTTCTTGAGATCGGGTCGACGCCGCCGGTAGGTTCATCCAGAAATACGATCTTTGGTTCATGAATAACCGCGCACCCTAAAGCAAGCCTTTGTTTGTAGCCCCCGGAGAGATTCTTGGTCATAAAATTTTCTTTGCCCTCAAGACCTGCAATCTGCAGCACCCACGCTTTTCTTTCTTTCAGCTTGTGATTTGAAAGTCCGTATACGCCTCCGAAGAAGTTTATGTTTTCATTTACGGTCAGGTCGTTATACAGCGAAAATTTCTGCGACATGTAACCGATATTCATCTTAACCAGGTCAGACTGAGTATTGATGCTGTAGCCAGCTACCGTCGCATCGCCGGATGTCGCTTCAAGAATTCCGCAAAGCATTTTTATTGTAGTGGATTTACCCGCGCCGTTAGCGCCAAGGAATCCAAAGACCTCGCCTTCTTTCACGTCGAATGAAATGCTATCGACTGAGACGAATTTTCCGAATTTCTTGGTAAGATTTTTAACTTCTATGGAATTCATTAACAGAGGTTTTGCATAAATAAATTTTTCATGGACTTTTTTATAGTTTGTAACTCCGAAAGAAGCAACAAAAATAGATTCCCGCTTTCGCGGGAACAAGCTCTAATATAAATCATTAATATATTTTTCTTCCCAGTGCTTTATCAAGTTTTACTTTTGCGATCTGGTAATCAACCAAGGCTGTTTTATAATTTGTTTCTGAAGTAAAAACTGAATTCTCTGCATCAATTAAGTCCGAGCTTGTTGCAAGTTGGTTGTTGTATTTATCATCTGTGATCTTTAGGTTCTCCTGGGCTTGTTCAATTGTTTCTTTCAACACTTCAAGTTTTTCTTTTGAGTATTTTAAAGCCAGGTAATCCTGGTTCACTTCCAGCTCAATATTATCTTTGATTTCATCAAGAGTGAGCTTAGACTGAACAAGATTTTGTTGAGCCTGTATCACCTGGTTAGAAGTCGAGCCCCATGTCCATATATCCCAGCTCAATGTTACGCCAAGATCCCATGTCCCTTTAAATTGGTCAAGCGGAGGCTGGTATCTTGAGTTTGGCCTGTTGTAATAATAATCGGCGTTTATGAAAACCTGCGGGAAATATCCCGACTTATTTGCGGAGACACTCTCTTCGTTTGCTTTAATTCTTTCCTGTGTGGATCTAAGCTCATCCCTGGAATTATAAGCTTCATTTACAAGTCCTGAAAATTCTGTATAGCTGTCATTTACTACAATTACCGGCGAGCTGATTGTGGTTTTGGCGCTAAGGGACAGTCCAACTGCTTTATTGAAAGCAGTTCTTGCCAGGTCAATATTATTTTCAGCGTCAAGTTCCGCTAATTTTGTATTTGAAAGCTGAACTTCCAGCTTAAGAACGTCATTCCGGGTTGCGAGCCCGTTAGCGTAGAAATTCCTGGTATCCTGCAGATGCTTTTCAACTGTTTTGATGTTATCATCAACCACCGTCTTTACCTCCAGCGCCTTTTCATAATTCCAGAATGATGTTTGAATTGTGAGCGCAGCTTCATTCTTATCTTTTTGATAATCTATCTTCGTCGCATCTCTTAAGTATTCCGCAGAGCGTTTTTGCGATGACAGCCTGAAGCCTGTAAATATGGGCTGCTGTACGGCAAGCTTGAAAGTATAGTTATTCAAAATTGTCTCAGCCAGAGTGATAGGCTGCGGAAATATCGGCAGACTTATCTGGAACGGCGGAACGTCGCTTAGCCTTGTATAATTTGCCGAAAATTTCAAAGTTGGGAAGAATTGCGAATTGACAACTTCCACATTAGCGTCTGACCCAATTATTTTTGAATTTGATATCTTGAGGTCTTTGCTGTTTTCCAGTCCCAGCTCAAGGCTTTTTGAAAGCGTTAAGTTATCCTGCGCCGGGGCTCCTGCGGCTGTTAAAAAAGTTATTATGACAATGAGTTTGTTAATATTTTTCATAGTCAATTATTTATTGATGCTGTAAAAGATTTATAAATACGTTTTCAAGTGATACTGGTTTCTGGCGGTCATCCAAAATTTCTATCTGATTTGCGTTAAGCAGGTTTTCAAGCGATACAAGGTCTTCTTTGTAATTATTGACAACGATATCTATCCTGTCGCCGAACATCTGCGCCTCAAACCCGGATTTGTTAATTATTACATCATAAGCTTCTCTGATCTTTGGAGTAACTATTTCAATGATTTGCTTATTCATTGAAGCCTTAATGTTTTCAGGTGTGTCGCATCTTAATATTTTTCCGTTGTTAAAAAGCGCTATTCTTGTGAATCTTTCCGCTTCGTCCAGATACGGAGTGGAAATAATGATAGTGATTCCGCTCTTAAGCAGGTTCGAAAGTATCCGCCAGAAGTCGCGCCTTGAAACCGGGTCGACGCCTGTTGTGGGTTCATCAAGAAAAATTATTTTCGGCGTGTGTATCAGTGTGCATGCAAGCGCCAGCTTTTGTTTCATACCGCCTGAGAGCTTCCCGGCTCTGAATCCGCGGAAATCTGTAAGCCTCATAAAACTAAGCAGTTCATTGCGCCTGTCTTTATATTTTCTTACCCCGTGAATTTCAGCAAAAAACTCAATGTTCTCATCTACGCTTAGATCGGCGTACAAACTAAAGCGCTGCGAAAGGTATCCTATTTCTTTTTTTATCTTATTTATTTGTTTCACAACGTCAAACCCGAGAATCTTTGCCGTGCCTTCGTTAGGGATTATTAATCCGCATAGAATTCTTATGGTTGTAGTTTTGCCGGAACCATCGGGACCCACAATGCCGAAAATTTCATTCTTGTTCACGTTGAATGAAATCCCGTCGACAGCTGTAACCGCTTCGAATGATCTCTTCAGGTCTTTTATTTCTATTGCTATATCCAATATCAAAAACTTATAGTAGCGTCTGCCGGCATACCGGGTTTCAATTCAAATTGTGAATTAGGTATCTCTATCTTTACCCCGAATACAAGTTTTGTTCTTTCATCCTGAGTTTGGATCGTCTTTGGAGTGAATTCTGCTTCCGGTGAAATAAAAATTATCTTTCCGTTGTAAACTTTATCCGGATACGTATCAGTCTTAATATCCGCTTTCTGGTCAAGCTTTACTTTTCCCAGTTCAGTTTCATTTACATAAATCATTAAGTTGACAGTTTCCAAATCCGATATTTTCAGCAATGATGAATTGGGATTCACCAATTCTCCCTGCTCAACATATTTTTTTGATACAATTCCTGCGGCAGGGGAGTACACTTTGCAATCTTCAATATTTTGTTTCAATATATCTACCGATGCTACATTCTTTTTAATGTTTGCCTTCGACTGCTCAATTTCTTCAGGCCGTGCGAGCCTTTTTATTTTTTCCTGGTTCTCCCTGGCTGCATTATACTGAGCTACGGTCAGATCATATTTTGTCTGGGCGTCTTCCAGCTGCTTTTTTGTTACTGAACCCTCGTCGTATAACGCGCTCATTCGCTCTTTATCGGTTTTATTCTGGTCCAGATTTATCTTTGCCTGCCTTACCTGTTCTTCCGACTGCCTTATGTCTTCTTTGCGCGAGCCGCTGAGCATAAGCTTTAGCTGCGCATTGGCAAGATCGACATTTGCTTCCGCCTGTCTGAGCTGTATGTCGAGCAGGTCATGGTCGATCTCTGCTATCAGGTCGCCTTTTTTTACTTTACTGCCTTCATCAACAAGGAGCCTTTTTATCTGCCCCGATGCCTTTGAACTTACGGTAACGTCAACCGATTCAATTGTTCCCGATGCCTTAATTGAGTTTACATCTGAACTTTTGTTACATCCGAAAATAAACAGGACCAGCGGCAATATCATTAATGGGATTTTCCTGTATGTTTTGTTCATTGCGGTAATTTTAATTTTTTAAAAATCTGCATTCCTTTTTTGGTTAATATTCCGCCGAGTAAAATGCGGAATGTATATTTTATCGCGTCATTTTTTGCAAAGTTCGAATTCATGAGAAAATCGGGATTAACAACGGAGCGAAGTGAAGTAATAAATACCGTCAAAACAATTTCAGTCGGGTAATCGTAAAACAATTCTTCTTTCTTGCCCTGTTCTATTAGCTTTCCAAGACGGTCATGCATCAATTGTTTGCGCGTTTCATCTATTTTATGCCACAGATGCGGTACATGCACCTGCATGTCTTTAAAAAATTTATCGCTTATTGATGCAAGATGGTTTGAAAGAATGTGTATAAGGTTAACAAATTTTTGAACTGCGTTTTCATCGGAGTTGGTTATGTTCCCAACCAGTAGCTTCATCTTTCCCATAAAATCAGTAAACACGTCCATGACCAAAGCGTCTTTATTGGGGAAGTATTTGTAAATGGTATTCTTGCTGATAAAAAGGTCTGCGGCTATTTCATCAATAGTTGTTTTGTAAAATCCATCTTTGAAGAATTTTTCTCTCGCATGGACAAGGATCCTCTGCTTTTCTTCGATATTTACATCAATTTCCATAAAATCTGAGCTAATAATCATAGGAAACTAATTTCGTCTTATTAGTTTCCAAAATAACTGATATAATTTTATTTGTCAAGTTATTTTATGCAGCCTGAAAATCTTTTTTTATCCGCACCCGGCAAGTTTAGTTTAAATCTTTAATATGTTTCAATAAAATCATATCTTTGAGTAACGATGACGAACAAAACTGACACATATCTATTATAATGAATAAACTTCTTCCGATGTTCCTCGCTATTGCCCTTATTAGCATTTCATGCTCAAAACAGCATACAACTGATAAAATATTCCGCTATAATGAGACGCAGGGAATTGAGAATCTCGACCCCGTTATGGCAAGCAATTACCAGACTATATGGCCTCTGCAGCAATCGCTTGAAGGGTTGATGGAATACACGCAGGATATGAAGCTGATAACGTGTTTAGCGAAGTCATACTCTATTTCAAATGACGGATTAACTTATACTTTTATTTTAAATAAAGGCGTTTTTTTTCATGATGATGATTGCTTTCCGAATAAAAAAGGCAGGGAAGTAACAAGCAAAGATTTTAAATACTGCTTTGAAAGAGTTTGCGACCAGAGAACGAAGACAAGGGGCTCATGGCTTTTCAGGGATAGAATTAAAGGCGCGCTTGAGTACATGAATTCCATTAAGGATAATAAGTTTGATGTGAAAGAAATTACCGGTATTCAGTGTCCGGCAGATACAACGTTGGTGATAACGTTGACAAAACCATTTGCGCCTTTTTTGAGCATACTCACAATGCCGTACAGCTTTGTTTATCCCAAAGAAGCTGTTGATTATTACAAAGAAAATTTCGGTTATCACCCGGTTGGATCAGGGCCGTTTAAATTTGTAAGCTGGGATTTTGATAAACTGCTTGTGTTTGCAAAAAATCCTACATACTGGAAGAAGAATAAACTCGGCGAGTCGTTGGTTTATCTTGATGGATTTGAAGTTACTTTTACGCGCAGTAATGAGACCGAGTATCTGGATTTCACAAACGGCAAGCTTGATTATTATTCACCAACTCCGGAAGTCTTAACTCAAGTACTTGATGAAAACGGAAAACAGAAGCCTGAGTTTAATTTTGATTATGTACGTCAGCCGTGGCTTAATACGGTTTATCTTGGAGTTCAGCTTGATAAAGAAATGCCGGGCGGGAAAAATAACCAGCTATCGGATAATAAAAAGCTGCGGAAGGCGCTGAATTACGCGATTGACAGGGATAAAATTATTAAATATGTTCTAAAGTTTAAGGGGCATCCGGCTGTGAATGGTCCGATACCAATTGGCATGCCGGGATTTTCTGATTCAACCAAAGGATATACTTATGATCCCGCTAAAGCTAAACAGCTATTAACTGAAGCTGGTTATCCGGACGGCAAAGGGCTAAATCTTAAGATTACCATTACTAATGAAGAGACCCAAAAACTATTAGGCGAAGCGATACAGGCGCAGTTCCGCGATATTGGAATAGATGCCCAGCTTGATTTTATGCAGGGCTCGACTATGCGCAGCGCGCAGGTTGGCGGCGAGCTTGGGTTCTGGCGCGGCAACTGGGGCGCTGATTATTTCGACCCGGAGAATTTTATGGCGCTGTTCTATTCTAAGAACAAAACCCCGCTGGGGCCCAATTACACTCACTTTTCAAATCCTAAATGCGACTCGCTATATGAACTTGGATTGAAGGAAACTGATTTCGCAAAACGAAAAGTGATTTACAACCAAATGGAAAATATAGTGATTGATGAAGCGCCGTGGATTTTTTTATTATATAACGAAATTGTATATTTCAAAAGTAAACGTATTAAGGATATGTATATCGACGGGCTGAACACGCTGGTTTTGAAGTGGAGTAAAATTGAATAATCGCGTGAAACGT
>CAZMRG010000094.1:0-12936 GCA_964568655.1 uncultured Ignavibacteriales bacterium
GCTCACGCGTCCCAATGGTATAACTAGTTCGGAAATCTTGAGATTCGGCCTTAGCCGAATCGAAACTTGTCCTCGCGAAGGCGGGGATCCCGCTTGCGGGATTAACTTTTTGTTTGTCGAAGTCTGTTATCGCAACCTTAAGGTTGCGGCTACAGTGGTTTTGTTTAATTCGTGCCACCTGCCTGCAGCAGGCAGGCGACGGGAAGTCGTAGCACGAAGTTTACTCTTTGCTAACTATTAACTGCTAACTATTAGCTGCACCCTGATGTATCGCCGCAGGTTGTGCATTTTAAGCACGTGCCGTTGCGAACCATGGTTAAGCTGCCGCATGACTGGCAAATATCGCCCGTGTAGCCTTTCATCTTGGCTTCTTTAATACGTGAAACATGATCGTGTTTCGGGTTATAGTTACCTGTGGTTTGCAGCATTATTTTCTGCTCTGTTGCCGGGCCTAACGATGACGTGCCGCCAGTCGCGGTAATCTCGGTGCGGGTTTCGTTATCTTTATCCTTAGGTTTCTTTTCTTCGATTATTCTCTCGCTGTATAATTCTTCTTCGTCGTAATCGCCTTCGGCGTCGAGCTTGCTTAGCGCGTCTATAGGACTTGTCCTCATCTCGGTTTCCTGCGATATGTGCGCAAGGTCGTTGCGTCCAAGATAAGTTACCGCCAGCTCGCGGAAGATATAATCGATAATAGAAGTCGTCATTTTAATATTCGGGTTGCCTATAACTATGCCGTTCGGTTCGAAGCGCGTATAAACAAACGCATCCACAAATTCCTCGAGCGGCACGCCGTGCTGAAGACCAAGAGATATTGAAATAGCGAAACAGTTCATTAAGCTTCTGAAAGCCGCGCCCTCACGGTGCATATCAATAAATATTTCGCCAAGCTGGCCGTTTTCGTATTCGCCTGTGCGGAGGTAAACATTATGCGTGCCAATCTTCGCTTTCTGCGTGTAGCCGCGCCTGCGGAACGGCAGTTTGCGCCTGCGCGCTATATACCTGTGTATAATGCGCTCTGCAATTCGTATAATATCGTTTGACTTAGCTAAAGTTTCGGGATGTTCTTCGCCTGCGCCATCGTAAATTTCATCATCGCTGACCGAATTAAGCGGCTGTGAAAGTTTTGAGCCGTCGCGGTACAGCGCATTAGCCTTAATACCCAGCTTCCATGAAAGCATATAAGCTTTTTTCATGTCATCAATGGTAGCGTCGTTGGGCAGGTTAATGGTTTTACTGATAGCGCCGCTGATAAACGGCTGAGCAGCCGCCATTATTTTTATATGCGCGTCCGCCTGGATATATCTTGTACCCTTGCGTCCGCATTTATTGGCGCAGTCAAATATTGGGTAATGTTTTTCCTGAAGATGAGGCGCGCCTTCAATTGTCATAGTGCCGCAAATATATTCATTGGCTTCTTCAACCTGTTCTTTTGTGAAGCCAAGCGATTTGAGCATATTGAAATTAAAGTCATCAAGCTGTTCATCGGTGAAGCCAAGCGTCTCTTTACAGAAATCGGCGCCGATGGACCACTTATTGAAAGTGAAATTAATATCGAATACCGATGGAAGGCTCTTTTCTATCCGCGCAATAACATCAGGCGTGAAGCTTTTTTCGGCTAAGCTCTGCGGATTGATATGCGGGCAGCCGATAAGCGTTCCATGCCCCTTGCAGTACTTAATAATATCATCAATTTCGTTAACTGTATAACCAAGCTTTTTAAGAGCCGGCGGTACGGATTCGTTTATTATCTTAAAGTAACCGCCTCCTGCAAGTTTTTTAAACTTGACAAGCGCAAAATCAGGTTCTACTCCGGTCGTATCGCAGTCCATGACAAGTCCTATTGTGCCGGTTGGCGCAATAACTGTTACCTGAGCATTGCGGTATCCGTACCTTTCGCCAAGCTCTAAAGCCATGTCACTGTCCTCGCGGGCTGCGTTCAGCAGGTCGTCGGGACAGTATTTTTTATTAATTCCCACAGGGAATATTGATAGCCCTTCGAATTCCTCGTTAGGCACGTGGTATGCCGCGCGCCTGTGGTTGCGTATAACGCGCAGCATGTGTTTCTCATTATCTTTATAACGCGGGAAAGCTCCAAGCTCGCTTGCCATTTCCGCAGACGTTGCGTATGACTTCATATGAAGTATTGCCGTCAGAGCGCCGGTAACTGCAAGCGCTTCGGGTGAATCATACGGAATGCTCTGCAGCATCAACAGCGAACCAAGATTCGCATAGCCCAAGCCTAGCGTACGGTAATCATATGAAAGCTTTGCAATATTTTTGCTGGGGAACTGCGCCATCAGGACGCTTATTTCAAGAACTACGGTCCATAACCTTACGGCGTGGCGGTATTTTGGAATATCGAACACTGCCGCTTCGTTATCATAAAACTTTGTTAGATTAAGCGATGCAAGATTGCATGCCGTATCATCAAGGAACATATATTCGCTGCACGGATTCGAGGCTTTAATGTCCCCGCCTTCGGGGCAGGTGTGCCACTCATTAATAGTGGTGTGATACTGCATACCCGGATCGGCGCATGCCCATGCTGAATATGCTATTTGCTCCCATAAATCCCTGGCTTTTATAGTTTTGCATGCTACCGGCTCGCGTTTTTCCTTTTTCGACTTTTTAAGCTCGGTCCTCCAGTAGAGGTTCCAGTCGCCATCGGTCTCGACAGCGCGCATAAAATCGTTGGCGGCTCTTATACTATTATTGGAGTTCTGCCCGGAGACTGTCAGGTATGCTTCTGAATTCCAATCGGTATCATATGTCGGGATATAAACTTCTTTTACTCCCTGCCTGGCGAGCTGTATAACGCGCTCTATATAGTTATCAGGGATGAGGCATTTCCTTGCATCAGCAATGGCTTTAGCCAGAGCTTTATTTATCTTCTTATCGAATGGATCGTTTTCGGGATGCGACTGGCTGCATGCTTTAATAATATTATTAAGCTGAACATTCAGGAGCTTTGATCCCATAACAAGCTCGGCTACTTTCTGCTCTTCAACAACTTTCCAGTTGATATACTCTTCTATATCAGGATGGTCAAGGTTAAGCGTCACCATTTTCGCGGCGCGTCTTGTAGTGCCGCCTGATTTAATCGCGCCTGCGCTTCTATCGCCGATGCGTAGGAATGACATTAAGCCTGATGATTTTCCGCCGCCGCTTAGCGGTTCATTCGCTCCTCTTAAATTAGAGAAGTTGGAACCTGTACCCGAGCCATACTTAAATAAACGCGCCTCTCTTACCCAAAGGTCCATTATGCCGCCTTCATTAACAAGGTCATCGCTGACCGACTGAATGAAACATGCATGAGGCTGCGGATGAGTGTAAGCGTCTTCTGAAGTTTTAAGCTCTCCGGTAAATCCGTCTACATAATAATGCCCCTGCGACGGACCTGAAATTCCGTATGCCCAGTTTAAACCGGTATTGAACCATTGAGGCGAGTTTGGCGCCGCCATCTGCATGGCAAGCATGTGGCAAAGTTCGTTATAAAAGTTCTGAGCGTCTTCTTCGGCGTCAAAATATTTGTGTTTCCATCCCCAATACGTCCAGCATCCGGCTAAACGGTGAAACACCTGACGTGAATCCGTTTCAGCGCCGTATTTTTCCTCTTCGGCAACGCCCTGTAGAGCGTCAAAATCGCCTTCAGAACGGCAAAGCCACGAAGGGACTTCGTCCTCGAGAATTTTTTTCAAAACCCTGGGTACGCCTGCTTTGCGGAAATACTTCTGGGCTATGATGTCTGTTGCTACCTGCGACCAATGTTTGGGAACAATAATGTCGATCATTTCAAAAACGATCGAACCGTCCGGATTGCGAATTACTGAAGTGCGTTTCTCAAACTCAATTGTCTCGTAGGGATTTTTTGTATCGCTAACTAATAATCTGTTTATCCTCATTCGCTGAAAACCTGTCTAATGGAGTTAAAAAATACTTAATTGAAATTTAACTGACCACTAATTTTGCTCTAAAAAAATTTTATTATACGAAATGTATCTGACGTCTTTTAGTTTTGTAAGGTAGGTCCCCCTCCAGAAATCTGCCCGCAAAAAACTCTCTAAAAGCTATTGGATTCAAAATTAATAGAACTAATATTGAAAAGCAAACTTGGCGAATTTAAAAAATTTTATTCGCCTCTTGACTTTTAAAAAGTAATGAATTTGATTTAAAAATGCACGCTTAGCTAAATCAGGTAGCTGAAAAAAAATTTTAGGCTTGACAACGAAATCAGCCAGATGAATAAAAACAATTCCGGATCTGGAAAAATATATCTTCAAAAATATTTTTGAATATTTTTTCTTTTTAAGAAAAAATAGTTCATCTGTATTACGCTGACCCAGATAATATTTTTTTAAGCATGGATTCGTTTAATATATACCTTGAATAGAAAAAGATAAAATATATTCAATGAATTTCATCGCGGAAATAAAAACAATAACGACTCAAAAAAATCATCTGTTATTTCGCATCATAATTTGCACAGTATAATGTTTCTCTAAATTCCAAATGCAGTAAAATGAGCGCTGATAATGAAGCTGTCATTAAAGCTGTGCCATATAAAACAATATAATGCTTTAACAGGTTCAAATGTGCAAATGGAAAAAACTGAAAATTTGGCGATATTTCGGGTTTTTTATCGCCGAAGATCGTGTTTTTGGCTGAGATATAATGATTATGAACTATTAACCGTGAATTTAAAATCCACCAAAAACTTCATTAATTCAAGGCATCGAACCGGCAAAAGATAAAATTAAAAAATATTATATTGCGGAAATCATCCGTCGGGAAATTCAAAGACAAAATAAATCTTAATAAATAACTAATTCTATCTGGAAAGGAGAAGCATAATGGCTTCAAAAAAGAAAGCGGCAGATCAAAACGATAACGAATTATACAAAACCAAGAACGATATTCCGGAAGATAAGCGGACGGAACTTGTCACGCTGCTTAACCAGCGTCTTGCAGACGCTATCGATCTTCAAACGCAAATGAAACAGGCGCACTGGAACGTTAAAGGGCCGAACTTTATTGCGCTTCATGAACTGTTCGATAAAATAAATGAAGACGTTGAAAGCTATGTTGATACGCTCGCGGAACGCTGCGTGCAGCTTGGCGGTATTGCAGAAGGAACCGCGCGCCTTGCTGCATCGCGCTCAAGACTTGAAGAATATCCTGATTCAATTTCAGACGGGCCCTCGCATGTTGATGCCGTAAGTACGGCGCTTTCGGATTTCGGAAAAGAAATAAGGCTTTCGATTGTTGAGGCGGAGGACCTGGATGACGCTGATACCGCGGATATTTTTACCGAGATCTCGCGCGGAACAGATAAATGGCTCTGGTTTGTTGAAGCTCATGCGCAGGCGTTAAAATGAGCAAAGAGAAGCCTGAAATAATTTGGCCCGCCCTGCCATATAAAAAGTGGAAAGACACGCTTGAAGCGCTGCATATGAAAATGCAGATAGCAGGGAAACTGAAGCTTGAGCTTACGCCGTTTTTGAATCATTGGTGGAATGTGGCATTTTATGTTACCTCATCAGGCATGACCACAGGTCCAATTCCGTACCTGCATATAATATTCGAGTTAAATTTCGATTTTATTAACCATGAACTTCAAATTCATTCAAGCGACGGGAAACAAAAAACGATTCCGCTAGCCGGGTGCAGCGTAGCTGAATTCTATAATGAACTTATGGACGCGCTTAACTCTATCGGAATCAAAGTCACCATCAATAAGATGCCGTCGGAGGTTCCGAACTCGGTTCCATGCGATATTGATGAGCGCTCGGCTTATGATCAAGATCATGTTTCACGCTGGTGGAAAATTATAGCCAATTCCTCGGTGATTTTTGAAAAATTTCGCTCAGATTTTCGCGGCAAAAGCTCGCCCGTACATTTCTTCTGGGGTTCCTTCGATTTATGCCTTTCGCGCTTCTGCGGAAAAATGTGTTTACCGCCTGAAAGCGGGGGCTCGATAATGCGTTTTGCCGAGAATGAGGAAAACATTACATTCGGGTTCTGGGCGGGTAACCAAAATTATCCTCAGCCGGCATTTTATTCATATATATATCCGGCGCCAAAAGGAATAGAGGCGGTAAAACTAAATCCGATTGCAGCGAATTTTAATTCAGCATTGGGTGAGTTTATTCTCAATTATGATGATGTAAGAAATTCAACCGCTCCCGAAGATGCAGTCATGAGTTTTTTGCGAAGCGCCTATACTGAAAGCGCAAAGCTTGCGGGCTGGGATGTAGAAGCGTTAAGGCAAATTACTCCGTAAATCATTTAAGGTAAATTTGCATATATTCATTCATCCGATGGCCTGCCTGCTGCCATGCCATAGGCAGGTAAACAGCTGGCGCGGGAATAAAAGATAAACCCCCATCTGGAAAATCTTCAGATTAGAAATTACATTATAATTGTGGGTTTTCATAATATAGATAAGTTCCAATCCCCCCTTTAAAAAAGAAAAGGGGGGACTGTTAAAGAAAGGATTATTATATGTCTGAATTATGCAAACATTTTTCGGATTTAGATAAAAATATAAAGCCAATAACTCCCGAAGGATGCGAGGAATGCCTGAAAATGGGAGATGATTGGGTACATCTGAGGATTTGTCTTGTATGCGGGCATGTTGGCTGCTGCGACCAATCGAAAAACAAGCACGCGACAAAACACTTCCATCATACCAAACATGCAGTAATTCAATCATTTGAGCCCGGAGAGGATTGGACCTATTGTTATGTGGATGACATGTTTTTTGAATGAAAAAATTAACAAGGGGTTTAGATTTGACAACTTTCAAAAGTGTTGGTAAATAATAAAAAAGGCGGACTTATAGTCCGCCAAAAAAATAATTATTATGTAATTCGTGCCACCTGCCTGCAGCAGGCAGGCGACCGGAAGTCGTAGCACGAGAAATAAACGAAATTTCTAATCTAACACAGGCAAAGAAACTTTTTTAGAGCGTCTCTTTGTAGTGTAGCGTTTTTCAATGCTTCTGCCCTTTTTGAGCAGAGGATGATCTTCCTGCACATCGGGATATTCGTAGACTTCATTGCGGAAGTTGCGAAGTATTATCTTGTCTTTGTCTCTTGCAAGAACGTATTCAGGGAGCAGAGGAATCTTACCGCCGCCGCCCGGCGCATCAATTACAAAATACGGGACTGCGAGTCCGGATATATGCCCGCGCAGCTTATCCATAATTTCCAAACCAACGTCTATCGGCGTACGGAAATGATTCGCGCCTTTGGTCAGATCGGCCTGGTATATGTAATAAGGCCGTACGCGTATCGCCAGCAGTTTCTTCATCAGATCCTTCATTACTTCAGGATCGTCGTTAACGCCCTTCAGCAGGACAGTCTGGCATCCCACAGGGACGCCGGCGTTAACAAGCATCTCGCAAGCCTTTTTACTTTCTTCAGTTATCTCCCACGGATGGTTAAAGTGAGTATTAACGTAGATAGGATGATATTTCTTTATCATCTCGCAAAGCTGAGGAGTAATACGCTGCGGAAGTACGCATGGCATCTTTGTGCCAAGGCGGATTATCTGGATATGCGGAATAGACCTTAAGCGTGAAAGAATTTTTTCCAGCATCGCATCGGTCAGCATCAGCGGATCGCCGCCCGAAAGTATTACGTCGCTTATTTCAGTATGCTGTTCCAGATAGTTGAACGCGCTTTCAAGCTCGCGCATGTTAATTTTGCTTGCATCGCCTACTTTTCTCTTACGAGTGCAGAAGCGGCAGTATAAACCGCACTGGCTGGTAGTTAAAAACAAGGCTCGGTCGGGGTAACGGTGAGTAATATTAGGAACCGGACTCATGCTTTCCTCGTTCAGCGGGTCATCAGACGCATCCAGATCATAAAGTTCTACCTCGTCAGGCACAGCCTGAAGCCAGATAGGGTCGCCCGGATACCTGATTAAGCTTAAATAATAGGGATTGATCCTGGCCTGGAAGAAGACATCAAGCTTCTCGGCCACTTCTTTTTTAATCCCGAATTTTTCAACTAGCTGATCTGCAGAACAAACACTTTGTTTTAGCAATTGCTGCCAAAGTTCCATAAAAAAATAACTCCTTTTAGTTTTCCCGCCTGAATCAGGCTGGCTTTGTACCCCGCGCCCGGCAATCTGCCATTAGCCCGGTTTTACAGCTAACTCTGAGTGAATTTCTCGCTCCCAGGGTTACTCTCCGCGAGTTACAGCTCCCGGAGATACTTGCAGAAAACGAACAGATCGTCTCCGCTTCTGTAAAAATCTTTTATTACTGTCTGCGTTTTGTAACCGCATTTTTCATAGAACCTGCGTTCGCCTTCATACTCCGCTTTTCCGCTGGTTTCTATGAGTATCAAATTGCCGCCGCCGGCTTTCAAATCTTCTTCCATGTACTTCACAAGCTGTTTGCCGATCCCTTTGCCGTGAATCTTCGGGTCGACTGCGATCCAGTACAGATCGTAAGTACTTTCAGTCAAAGGTCTCTTTCCATAACATATATAACCTGCAACAAGTTCGTTATCATCGTTTACATATACCTTAACAATATAATCTTTTTGCTTCGGGTCCTTCAAGCTGGCATCGATCAGTTCCATCGCAACATCAACTTCGTCTTCATTGAAATGGTTCGTATCAACTATTATGCTTCTTAAATTTTTCCGGTCTTTCTTTATCAGCTCTCGTATCAATATAACGCCTTTACGTTAAGAAAAGATTCTCCTGCATTACTATTCAGGTAACTCCCCATCTCTTCAATGCAAACTTTATTATCTGCTGGATGAGAAAACTGTAATCCCAGCCATGAGCTTTCGCGCTGCGCGTGAATCCAGTATCCTCAGGAACATCCGATGCTATATCCGGATTCGGGTTTAATTCCAGAACATACGGAATGCCGTCTTTAAAGCGCATATCCACCCTTGCATAATCTGCCGCGCCAAGCAGCCTGTAAATTTTTTTTGCCGTCTCCTGGATTATTCTTACGTCGCTAGTGCTTAAATTCTGTGCCGGGCATACCGCTTTGGTTCCCGCAAACTCAACGGTCTTATACATCCACTTTGAGTTATAGCTTATTATCCTCGGGTAATCATGCGGCAGCGCAGAAAAATCTATCTCTGATATCGGGAATGTTATTAACTCGTCATTCCCAACAACCGAAACGTTTATTTCCCTTCCGTCTATGTATTCTTCAACCAGCGCAGGCTGTTTATGTTCTTCTAAAACATATTCAATTCTTTTTATCAGATCTGCTTCGTTTGATACGACCGATTCGTTCTGTATGCCTATGCTTGCATCTTCGCGCGATGGCTTAACGATCATCGGGAATTTGTAACCCTTCAGGCTCAAACCGGATGACGTACTGGTCACAAAATGTTTTGCCGTAGGTATCCCGTTCTGGTTCAGCAATGATTTAACCATCGGTTTATTCAATGCGAGTCCGAGCGAAAATGCACGCGAACCTGTATATGGAATCTTCATCAGCTCAAAGAGTCCCGCGATATTCATTTCCTGTGTCGGGTCACCATCAACGCTTTCGCAGAGATTAAAAATTATATCAGGCTTATTTTCTCTTAACTCATCAATAAGCTTGTTAATATCAAGTGCAACGGGAACGATCTTTGTAATATGCTCCAGCGGAGCCAATGCACGTTCAACCGATTTAACTTCATCAAGAACGCCGTACTCGCTCATATCGATAGCCTCGGGAAGCTCGTCTATATCAACGCCCGTTCCCTCATATACCGGACCTGCCGCGTATTGAACCGGATCGTTGAATATTAATGATATGTTGAGTTTCTTTTTCATTTTGTAATGACTTCTATAAGAAGGTCATTTCAGCTTATATCTTTCTATCGCGAGATTCAAAACAGTCTGGATTAAAGTATCGTAATCAATACCCACTTCTCTGGCCGCTTTCGGGAAACATGAATTATCATCAGGATTCGGCAAAATGCCCGGCAGCGGGTTCACTTCTATTATATATGGATTTTCATCCTTGTCGCATCTTACGTCCACTCGCGCCCAATCTCTTATTCTCAGCGCTTTATATGCTTCAAGGCAAATGGTCTCGATCCGCTTTTGCAGTTTTTCGGATATTTTAGCGGGACAGGTAAAAATGTCCAGTTTATTCTCACGCGTGTCAAAATACCATTTTACTTCATACGAGTAAATTTTAGGGAAATCCTTAGGCAGCGTATCCATGTTAATTTCAACAATCGGCAAAACCCGCGTTGATTTGCCGTTTCCGAGCATAGCAACTGTAAACTCTCTTCCGTCAAGGTAGTCCTCTATAATAGAGGGCTGCTGGTAATCTCTCAGTATCCTTGAAATCTCTGCATTTAGCTTTTCGCGCGAGGTAACAAGGCTGCTGTTATATATGCCTTTTGAGGAACCCTCGTGCAGCGGCTTTACAAAAGCCGGGTATTTGACGCTGGGCGAGCCATTAACAGATGTTTCGGTTATGAAAAATCCCGGAGTCGGCACGCCATAGTATGATAAAATTTCTTTACAGCGCGATTTATCGTGACAGTTCCCAATTGTAACCGGGTCGCTAGCCGTGTACGGAATTCCAAGCATCTCTAACATTGAGGGTATGTGCGACTCTCTTGAAGCGCCGCCGAAACCTTCCGCCATATTGAACACGATATCCGGACGAATTTTTTTAAATTCATAGAACGCATTCAGATCGGCTTCGATACGGATCACATCATGCCCCGCTTTTTTTAAAGCGCTCTCTACGGCGGAAATTGTTTCTTCATCATCCCACTCAGCGTACTTATCTGAAATGCGATTAGAATATTTTTCAGCTACGTTCTCATCAATAAATTCTTTAGCGACTGAAACACTCTCAGTTCCAACTTCTTTCTTGATGTTATATGTGAATCCTACTTTCAAAATGCGCGTACTTCTCCATTAAAAATTCTGTTGCAAATATAACATTATAACACTCATAGTCAATAGGCAACGGAGAAAAAATGAAAATATTTTTCCGTCAGCGCTTATCAAAAAATTTTACGAAAAAGATTTTATAAAAAATTTATCGCATGAATTTTTTTTTCAGTGAAAAAATTTTAGAAAAAAAGTTTTTGTTGAAAATTTTTGATATGTGTTGAGCATATGTTTGAAATTACTGTAATGGATTCCCGCCTACGCGGGAATGACACAAAAATATGCAGGCATTTTATGGAACTTCAATTTAATTCTAATAAAATTATATTTAGCTATTAATCAAATTAGAATATGTTCGATAAATTAGAAAAAGTAAAAGAGCGTTATAACGAGATAGCTGAGCTGCTGAATAAGCCGGAGACAATTAACGACCAGCGGGAATTCCGCAGGCTTTCGAAAGAATACAGCGATCTGGCGGGTATAGTAGAGGCTTATGATGAATACAACAAAGTAAAGGCGCAGGTAGAAGAAAACCGCAAGCTGCTGTTTGAAAATCTTGACGCCGATATGAAAGAGCTTGCAAAAGCCGAGCAGGAAGAACTTGACGTGAAACTTACAACGCTTGAAGCTGAAATTAAAGAGCTGCTTGTTCCGAAGGATCCCAATGACGCTAAGAACGCAATACTTGAAATCCGCGCCGGAACCGGAGGCGATGAAGCCGCTTTGTTTGCCGCAGACCTGTACAGAATGTATACACGTTACGGCGAGAGCAAAGGCTGGAAAATGGAGACTATTACTTTTAACGAGTCATCCGGACTCGGCGGATTAAAAGAAGTAATTCTGGATGTATCCGGGAAAGATATTTACGGCACTTTAAAATACGAAAGCGGCGTTCACCGCGTTCAGCGCGTACCGCTGACGGAAACACAGGGACGCGTGCATACATCAGCTGCGTCTGTCGCAGTTCTGCCTGAAGCAGATGAAGTAGACGTTGAAATAAACACAGTGGATTTAAAAATAGATGTGTTCCGTTCCGGCGGCGCAGGCGGACAGAATGTAAATAAAGTCGAGACCGCAATACGCATAACGCATATACCAACGGGAGTTGTTGTTCAGTGCCAGGATGAGCGCTCACAGCTTAAGAACAAACAAAAGGCGATGAAGATGCTGCGCTCAAGATTGCTTGAAGCTGAAATTGAACGAACCAATAAGCTGGTATCGGATAAACGCAAACTTATGGTTGGCTCCGGCGACAGAAGCGATAAGATACGCACATACAACTTCCCTCAAAACCGCGTTACCGACCACAGGATAGGCTTAACGCTATATAATCTATCGCAGATAATAGAAGGCAATCTGGATGAGCTGATTGAAAAGCTGAAGATAGCAGACAGGGCGGAAAAGCTATCTGCGGAGCAATGACTAATTACTAATGACTAATTACTAAACAAAAGATTTTACTACAAGTTATGGTAACGAAAGAACCCTTCATTTATCTATCCGATTCCGTAGAATATAAAAACAGATTTTTTGGTATATTTGAAAACGGTTTTATGTAAGCCCCTCATTCCTGCAATCGTTTAAATAAGCTTTAACACAATAATATATAATGAATAAATATTTAGTTTTATTTACGGCCCTCGTCCTGTTTCCCCTTGTTCTTTATTCCCAATACAATCTTCCTGAAGGTTATTACATGACTAAGCTTGATAACGGGCTGGAAGTTCTTGTTTATGAAGACGCAAGCGTTCCGCTTGTAACAGTTGAAATTAACGTTAAAAACGGTTCGTACACCGAGCCGCCTGAGTTTAACGGGCTCTCGCATTTTTATGAGCACATGTTCTTTAAGGCAAACCGCGACATGCCGTCACAGGAAGCATACATGAAAAAAGCTCATGAGCTTGGCATGAGCTGGAACGGCACCACTAACGTGGACCGCGTTAATTATTTCTTTACGCTGCCGGCGGCCAATCTTGATAGCGGCCTGAATTTTATGAACAGCGCCATACGTTACCCGCTCTTTCTTGAAGACGAGATACAAAAAGAACATGC
>CAZMRG010000095.1:0-12833 GCA_964568655.1 uncultured Ignavibacteriales bacterium
ATCCGTTCAGCTTCGCCCTGGAAACTGGTATTCACATAAAAAAGCGTGTCTCCCGTCACCGCCATTCCCTGAATTTGTTTTCCTCTGAGCGGGATGGAGTCTACAACTGTTTTAGAAGTCAGATTAATTTTATAAGCCCATGCAAAAGGATAGACTGCAAAATCAGGATAGTAAACGCCGAACCACAGATTATTCCCGTCCAAAGCGATGCCGCCGATTCCCTGCGCATAACTGCCTGTTGAGATAGTATCTATCCTCACTCCCTGCATGTTCATCTTAAAGATCTTGGCTCCGTTAAAAGTATAATCCTGCGCTACCCAGAATCCGGTTCCATCCCACGCCAATCCATGATTGTATGTGAACGGGGTTGCTATATTGCTGACAATCGTTCCGGTTTTTGTAACTTTATATATATTTGACGGGCTGTTATTTGTCCCGATCCAAAGCGTATCGGCAATTTGCGTTACACCCCAAAATGTATTGTTCTGCGTATTATTGGGAAAATCATATGACGCTACTAATGTCTGCGAAATAGAATTATTAAGGAAAGCGGAAAAAAGCATAAAGGCGATTAAAACCGAAAGTTTCTTTGTCATCATTGTCTCCATTTAAGAAACCAAATTTAAGACATATAATTCTCACTTAAAATTCAATTATTTGATGTGAAGCGTGGCTAAATTTTTCAGATTTAAGGCGCAAACTGTCCGCCTCGGCGGATTGGGACGTAGAGAGAGCATATTCCTATTCACCGGTATTCTAAACTGTATTTTCTGAGTCCCAAGCTCCAGTTTGGGACTCATGCTGAAACGTAAAAGGCCTAGAACCATTATTTCATTTTGTTTTTACCTGAGAAAATTGTTATCTTAAAGCATTACAAAAACTTAAAGTTGATACAAATGGGAAACGCAACTAAGTATATTATTAAAACCGATGGGAACAGAACTTACAGCCTTTACATTATGGATGCAAATGAATACAATAAGGGCAAGTATATCGGGTTATTTCTTTTTCATGATGAGGATTTCTTTGAAGACTCAGAAAAGATGTGGACGAATTTGAGGCACAGAATTTTCTTTGAGAACTCAGCCGACGCCATTAAGGAAAAAGTTATTGAATATACCGAAGGCAGATTTGAGAAGATTATTTTTATTGAAATACCCGAACCAAACCTGATAGGGCATTGATCCGGATTTTCTAATGAGTATAAATAAAAAACCCCGTCAGTATGAACCGACGGGGTTTTATTTTTTTAACAAACCTTATTCTAGTTTTCGCCTTCTTTTTTAGGCTCTTTTCTTATCTCTTTCTGCGGAGCGATCTTTTCTATATTCTTTTCCGTATTGTTGTTATTATTTTCATCGCCGCTTCTTTTGTAGTTCCTGTATTCAACATTGTTGCTGTTTGTCGGAGGAGTATAGTGTTTTCTCACATATGTTGTACGGCTTCTTCTTGAACCGTGTCTCCTTCTCGAATTCTTTCTTCCTCTTGAATACTTCCCGTGTTTTTTGCCCTTTGAATATTTGCTGTGTCTTTTGCTCTTTGAATATTTGCCGTGTTTCCTGGTCTTAGAACTTTTGCTGTACTTTGAGTGTTTCTTTTTGCCGCCGCTTTTATATTTCTTTGAGCCTTTGCGTTTACTTCCCTTTTTATTGCGGCTGTTCTTTGAAGATTTTTTGTTCTTTTTGGAGCTTTTAGAACCTTTCTTCGTTTTTTTCTTTGAGCGCTTGTTTCTGGGCTTCTTAGATGCGGCTTCGGTGCTACCGGTCTGCTTGCTTTCAGTCGAAAATCCTAAAACAGGCATACTGGCGAAACCAAACGTGAGGATAATAACCCAAATTAGCAATGATTTTTTGATCATTATGATACCCCCTATATAAATTTACTAAATACCTTACTAATATAGAAGTTTTAAACTTTGATTCAACCCTTAATTTTATCTTTTCGGTTAGTCATATATTGGTATTTTTGTCACCATTTTTAATAAAAATGTCAATGTATGAGTTAGTTGCCAGGGTTATGGATAAAAATAATAAAGTCTCCTTTATATTGAGGAGACTTTATTAAATTTCCGATAAGGTCAAATCTATTTGATCAAAATCATCTTTTTAGCATCAGTAAGATCATTTGCCTCGATCTTATAAATATATATTCCTGAAGCCAGGTTTGAAGCATCGTATGAAATTGAATACTCTCCAGCCTTTTTAAATTCATTTATCACTGAAGCGACTTCCCTTCCCAATATGTCATAAATTTTCACTTTTACATTTGCATCTTTCGGGATGTCAAATTTAATATCAGTTGTTGGATTAAACGGATTCGGATAATTCTGGTATAGCTGAAACACTTTTGGCACAATTCCTGAAATTGGCTGAATGCCGATCGGACTGATATTTAATTTCAATCCCCATCCCAGAAGCGTTCCTGTATTTCCCGCTGCCGCATCTTCTACAGTAAGAACCCATGGACCATTTGATACTGATGCCCCAAAATTACCCATGGCAACATCGGGCGCCGCTGTACCCGACCATGGCGGATAGAAATTAGGCAGAGTAACCGAAGGCTGCGCATCATTAAAAGCAGTGAGCATTCCGCTTGCGCTAAAACTACCATGTCTCAAACACAGATCTTTTGAAACTCCGTTTGGCGCTTTTAACCTGATATTGAGATCATTTACCAGCTGATGCTGAATCGAAACCAGCACTTCAGCATTGATAACAGTACCCGGCTTGGTAATTTGAATTGTATCGGATATCGACCCCAGATCCGGAATCGCGGCGTTATGAACGCTGAAAATATAATTATCGGTTGTATTGCTGTTATCAACAACCGTAGGATATGCGGTATAATCGGTTGAAAAAGGACCAATAGTTATCTCCTGCTGATAAGAGCTGAATCTTGAAAAGTTAGGAGGAAAATTATTACTAAATGTGCCATCCAATCCGGATACTGACGAAAGATTTTTTAGATTCCCGTCAAAATTCCATGCCGCAACCAAATCCGGCGATGAAGCCAAACTTCTGCATGATATAAACATTGTGTTTCTTATGGTATCAACCATTCTCAGAGAATTCCAATACCTTACCTCGTCAAGATAACCATTCCAGTTATTAACTATGCTGCCGTGCCAGCCGCCAATCCTAAGCGTCCCGGATAATGAATTCCATGTGGCGGGCATAGTTACGGATGACCCGCTCTGCTGACCGTTTATGTAAAATAATACTGTGTATTGACCGCCGTTAATAAACCATACCACAGCCAAATGAACCCACTTGTTGAGAGGAATTGCCGGGCCGTCGGAATTTATAAAAACAGTAGACCCTATCTCTAACATTTGTTTATTGCCTGACGCATGATCGACTCCCCAATTGAATTCGTGGCCGGTGATACCTCTTGTAATTATTTTTTGCGAAACATTATCAGATGCATGATTAACCCATGCCTCTAAAGTACCTGAATTGGAAGTATTAAATGCCGGATTATCCTGGACTGTGACAAAATCTCCTGAATCAGCAAATACCTTAAGAGCCATATTATACGGAATTGGCTGCCCCGGGAGCGTTGAAACAGAACCGGCATTTCCGTTATAAGAGCCGTCATGTCCGCTGATGTAGTCATGAACAATATTGGGGTCGTTAAACGTCCATGATGAAATAAGATGGCTGTAATAAAATCCGGAAGACAACGCTCCCCCGCTGTTAACATTAATTCCATTACCAACGCTGACAAAACGGGATTGTGCAATTTCACCGGTTACCCGGGTGCGATTCCATATTCTTACTTCATCAATATAGCCGTCGAAAACATAGTCCTGCCCAAAAGGATTTCCTCCTCCAATTTTTATCGGATCGCTGTTTGATTGCCAGGTTGTAGGAGTAAACATTGTACTGGGCGAGCCTCCGCCCCCGTTTATGTAGAAGTAAACATTATAAGTGCTTCCTGTTTGCGCCCATCCTACAGCAATATGACTCCACTGGTGTACAGGAACAGGAGCTACTGCAATATCTTCAACTACATGCTGTCCAATCCAAAATGTAAGAATTTGATTGCCTTCAATTGTAAGCATAAACTCATGGTTTGCTGATTCTCCTTTTGACACTAATGTCATATCATGAGCCCCTACAGCTGAAAGAGGATATACCCACATTTCTATCATCCCCTGTGAGCTCAGATCGAAATCTGTACTTGAAGGAATGGTGGCATAATTGCTGGCTCCATTCAAGCCGCCAAGGCATCTGTTTTGCGCATATGTTTGAGCATAAGGAAAGCAAGAGATAATAAACATAAGCGCCAAACCATAAAAAATAGTAGAAATATTTCTATTCATTTCTTACTCCTTTGTTTTAGAAAAATATTACATGAATCTAATTAAAAATTATGAAAACTATCAATAAGTTACAACACAATATTGTAAGCCAAGTTATTAGTATTAAGAAATTTATTGTATTTGCGAAGGCTTTTGCCGCCTTATTATTAACTTTTTAAGTGACCTTAAAATCGGTATTTTTGTAAACAGAATAAAAAATGCCGAAAAATATCTCAAATACTGAAACAATACTTGTTGCAATGAGCGGCGGAGTGGATTCCGCCGTTGCCGCGGCGCTTTTGAAAGATGAAGGGTATAATCTCATAGGCGTAACTATGAAGACATGGGGTTATGATGACATTCCCGAAAAAGATTCCGGCTGCTGCTCCCTTGAAACAATTTACAGCGCTAGGAATGTAGCAAACTCGCTTGGATTCAATCATTATACAATAGATTTTACAGATACATTCAACAAAGTTGTTATATCAAATTTTATTGATGAGTATTTAAAGGGACGTACGCCAAATCCATGTGTGCTCTGCAACAAAACTATTAAGTGGGGCGCGTTATTGGAAAAGGCAGAGGCATTTGGCGCAAACAGGATAGCGACGGGACATTACGCAAACATAAATGTTAACCCTGATAACGGCAGATATTTTATTTCAGCGGCAGAAGATGATACTAAGGACCAGTCATATGCGTTGTGGCAGGTTTCACAATACGCATTGGGGAAAACATTATTCCCTCTTGGAAATTATACAAAGAAAAAGATTAGAGAGATAGCAAAGAGCCTGAACCTGAAACCGGCTGATACTCCCGACTCGCAGGAAATATGCTTTGTGCCGAATGATGACTACAGAGAGCTGATAAAGATCAGGCTTCCTGACTTAGACGAAAAACTTGCCGGCGGAGATATAATTTATCATGATAAGAAAATAGGAACGCATAAGGGATATATAAACTATACTATAGGCCAAAGACGCGGACTTAAAGTCGCTCTTGGCAAACCAATCTATGTTTCGGAAATTGATGCAGAGAATAATATCGTATATGTTGATGATGAAAGTGGTTTACTGCACACAACATTTATTGTTAAGGATATTAACCTGATGAAATATGAAAATCTTGAAACGCCTTTGAAAGCAAGAATAAAGATCAGATACAAAGATTTGGGCTCAATGGGTATGATAGAACAAATTGATTTAAATCAGATAAAAGTTACTTTTGACGAACCTAAAAAAGCAATAACCCCGGGGCAGTCTGCAGTCTTCTATGAAGACAATGATGTGATTGGGGGCGGAATAATTGACGAAATAATAAAATAAGATCCTCACCCCAAGCCCCTCTCCTTAGAGGAGAGGGGTATAAAAAATATTCAAATAATATCATGGATGTATTCAAATCATTAGAGAAAAAAGCAAAGAAGAATAAGAAGACAATTATTCTGCCGGAATCGAACGACGAAAGAGTAATTGAAGCGGCGCATATTATTCTTAAAAAGAAACTTGCGAAGATAATTCTTATAAGCTCCGGAAATAAGATTAGCTTTAAGGATTCAAAGGATATTGCAATTATTGATATCGGGTTCAAAACGCAGTTTGTAGACGAATATGCGCAGATCCGGCAGAAGAAAGTTCCGGGGTTCACTCATGATGAAGCTTCAGCAGAATTGAACGACCCGCTGACTTTTGCATGCATGCTGCTTAAGAATAATTTTGCCGATGGAATTGTTGCCGGGAGCGTCTACTCAACCGGCGAAGTATTCAGAAACGGGATTAGAATAATCGGTCTTGCACAGAATAATAAAACTGCGTCCGCTTTTTTCCTGTTCACATTTCATAAAGAGCATAAATTACACAGAAGGCCGCTTGCTTACGCTGATTCAGGGGTTATGCCTAATCCGAACGCAGAACAGCTTTCCGATATTGCAATTCAAACTGCAATTAATTTCGAAAAGCTAACGGGCATTGAGCCGAGGGTTGCATTCCTCTCATTTTCAACAAAGGGCAGCGCAAAAGACGATACACTTGTTAAGGTAATAGATGCTTATAATCTTACCAAAAAAAGAGCGCCTAAGCTTATTGCCGACGGCGAGATACAGTTTGACGCTGCGTTTGTTCCGGATGTTGCTAAACGAAAGAATCCGAGAGGCGTTATTCAGGGCGACGCGAATGTGTTTATTTTTCCTGACCTTAATTCAGGTAATATCAGCTATAAGATCACTGAACGAATTGGCGGGGCAACTGCGACCGGGCCAATCGTTCAGGGACTGGCTAAACCTGTTATGGACCTATCGCGCGGATGCACTGCAAAAGATATTGTTAACATGGTAACAATAGCGGCTTGTTCTTAAAAAAAAGCGAAGTATGTAAAAACATACTTCGCTTCTCCTCCTGCAACTGCAAACCATAAACAATTTTACGATTCACATAACAACGTCAAAAAAAACTTATTTCTTTCTTGTAATTCTCCTGACAAATATCATACCGAGTAAGAACACCAGAGGCATTTCAAGTCCGAAGAGTCCGCATTTCTTTCCTTCTTTTTTTACTGAAGCGGTCATGTCTATGTCATTTTTCAGATCAGACAAAGACTTTTCCCATTTTACAGTTTTATCTGTTTTTGTTCCGTTCGTGCTTAATACTTCTCCGGGGAAAGTAAATTCATATGTAAGCTTTATATCGCTTGCACCCATATTATCGGCTGCAGATGTATCTTTCAGCAAAGTATATTTGAAGTCCATTCCCTCTTTGCCTTCTTTCCATGAAGAGGTGATCTTCTCAAAACCTTTCGCCTTTGGAAGGTCGTTAAGATTTTTGAAAGATATATCCATCGTGACATGCTTGGTTGAATCGTCAAGCTTGTCCGCAACTTTTACATTGCTTACGTCTGAATTTGAAGATGTATAATTTGTTTTGGCTTTAGCTTCTTCGAAACTGAAGTCGCCTAAATCTGTACTGCTGGTCAGATTTGACATTTTTGTCCAGTATTCAAGCTTGATAGTGCCTGAACCGTCCGCATTAATTGTTGTTTTTTGGTTAACATTTACACATCCTGAGAGATAAATACCAAAAACAACGAGTAACAAAAAAAACGAAAAGATCCTGTAACCTGTAATTTTGTTTAAATTCAATTTGCCCTCCGCGAATTTTTTTAATTTTACTCACAAATTTATCCGCAATTAAGCATTTTGTCAAAGAGATTTTCACAATATTGTGAGTTTAATCAGGGGGCTAACCTTACATAAGGTATATCAATTATATTGATTAATTGTAAAAAAACGTTAAATTCTACTTAATTATATATATTTTTGTGAGCTAGTCTACTAATCAACAGCAAAATGCAAAAAAGCGCTACAATTCAGCTGCTGAAAACATTCAGCGAAGCCGAGTCAAAGGAATTTGACAGGTTCATTCAGTCGCCGTTTTTCAATAACCAAAAATCGCTGACGAAATTTTATAAACTCATCAAAAAAAAATCTCCTTCTTATGACGGCGAAGATCTGCAGAAGGAAATTATTTTCAAAAATCTTTACCCTGGCAAAACTTATAACGACGAAATAATAAGAAGGCTGCTTGCGGACCTGAAAAAAATAATTGACGAGTACCTTGCATACTCACAGTTCAGAAGCGACAGGAATCTTACCGCCCGGGCGCTGCTTACTGAATATAAGAACAGGAGACAGGGTAAACTGTTCGAGCAAAAACTGGAACGCACTAACGAAGAGCTGGACAATACCGAAAACTACGACAAGACCTATTTTGAAGCAAAGAAAGAAATACATAACCTTATGCTTAATTATATATTCCATATGAACAAGCTAAACTACAAAAAATATGATTTCTCTAAAAGAGGCGAATATATTATTTACAGCTTTCTTATCGACATTCTGAATTTAACATCTGACACAATGTTTATATCACGTGAAATGAACCGGGAGAATGAAATATCACTGCCTGATATCTTTTTCGAAAATTTCGATATGGGCGCACTGATTGAGCATCTCAAAAAGACAAATTCGCCCTATTATAACACATTCAGTCTGATTTACGCGGGCTTGCAGGCGTTTAAAAACACTAACGATGATAAATATTATTATGAATATAAATCTATGATACAGGAGCATTGGAAAACATTTACTAACGGGGCAAAGTATATTCTTTATATAAATCTAAGCACTTTCTGCGCTTTCAAAATCGAAAAAGGGAAGCTGGATTTCAGGCGCGAGCTCTTTAGCCTCTATGATAGAATGTTAAAAGAAGATTTTTACGTATTCGCCGAGAATGGGTATTTTGATCTTAACCTCTGGCGGCAAATACTCCTTTCGGCGGTATTATTGAAAAAATATGATTGGTCGCATAAATTTATCGAGCGCTACAGCGGCGCTCTTTCGCCCGAAACCAAAAACGATACCGTTAACCTGAGTTATTCAAGGCTTCTGATCGCCGAAGGACATTATGAACAGGCGCTGGAATATATTTCGAACATTAATTCAGATTACAGTATTTTTAAGACCGATGTGCGGAACCTGATGCTGCAGATATATTATGAAATGAATTATACCGAGCAGCTTTTATCGCTTATGGATAGTTACAAACACTTTCTTTCAAGCAACCAGCAAATTTCGGGATTTAAGAAAAACAAGTATTCGGGTTTTGTGAACAATATCGGAACGCTTTTAAAGTTTAAACGAAAACCGGACAGAGGCAAAATAGAGACTTTTGTAAACAGCGTTCTTACGTCGCAGGCATCGTTCGGTGACTGGCTAATAAGCAAAGCTCTTGAGATCAAAAACAAAATCAAAACCTGATATCTTGTCAGGTCCTCGTGACCCGGCAGGAATCCACAGGAATCTTTGTCATTTAATTAAATCTTTTCGAGCGCTATTTTAGCAGGATAGGATAAAAATAAATTATGGAATACAGAGATTATTATAAGATACTTGGCGTAGATAAGAAAGCCTCGCAGGATGAAATAAAGCGGGCATTCAGAAAGCTGGCTGTTAAATATCATCCGGATAAAAATCCGGGCGATAAAACGGCGGAAGCGAAATTCAAAGAAATAAGCGAAGCTAATGAAGTTTTAAGCGATCCCGAAAAACGAAAAAAATACGATATGCTGGGAGAAAACTGGAATAATTACCAGCAGCAGGGCGGCAATGCGCAGGATTTTGACTGGTCAAGATATGGCAACCCGGGCTCCGGCGGCGGACAGACATTTTACTCATCATCCGATTTTGGCGAAATGTTTGGCGGCGGAGAAGGCGGGTTCTCGGATTTCTTCGACACGGTATTCGGCGGACAGTCCGGCGCCCGCAAAAAAACAACGCGAACTATGCAGTTCAAGGGGCAGGACGCGCATGCCGAACTGCCTGTAACTCTTGACGAAGCTTATCATGGGGCTGAGAAGATTTTCAGTATTAACGACCAATCCATAAAGCTCAAAATAAAACGCGGAATAGCGGACGAACAGACCTTGCGGCTAGCTGGTAAGGGATATCCAGGTATGAATGGCGGCGTTAACGGCGATCTGATGATAACAATCCGTGTAGATAAACATCCTTTGTTTAACAGAATTGACGATGACCTGTATTGTGATTTGCCCGTGGATTTATATACAGCCGTTCTGGGCGGTAAAGAAGAGCTTAAAACTTTCAAAGGAAAAATAAAACTTGATATACCGAAAGAAGCGTCGAACGGAAAAACATTGCGGTTAAAGGGACTTGGAATGCCGGTTTACGGCAAGACAAACCAGTTTGGGGATTTATATGTGAAGATCGATATTCAGACTCCGAAAAATCTTACACCACAGGAAATAAAATTATTTAAAGAGTTAGCAGGACTGAGAAAGCAATGACTAATTACTAATGACTAATGACTATTTTCAAACATAATTGCCGTTTGCTTGCCGTTGTTGGTGTTATCACCAACAACCCGATTCAAAGAACTTCAAACTTATATTTATATAAGAGTGCAGACATCAGCCTATTGCTAGATCGATAAGTTAATTCTATAATCGACAATTTAGTTAGCTGTTTCCAATCCTCTTCAATAAGAAACGATAATATACATCCAGGCATAATCCTAAAATTTTAACTCTATCAAAAACCATAATCTAGATTCCCGATCAGGTCGGGAATGACAAGCTGTTTTTCCCCGATTCCCACCGGAGTTTACCCCGCACTGGATGCATGCGCGGGAATGACATTGTTTAAAAAAGTCCCGCTGGGGTATACATCCGCAATTGATACTGCGCGAAAATGACATGATATTTAAAATATATAAAACAATCCTGCTCTTAATGGAAAGTAATTACGTTTCCCCGTAAACATACTCTCTCCACTCCCCAAAAGCATGTTATATTCTATTTCAGCAAGGGCTCCAAAGTTTTTAGAAAATCGGTATCCAACTGTACCTCCAAGGCTTATCAGGGGATTTATCCAGAGTGTCCCCATAATATATCCCGGTCCAACTGTAATTGCTGAATCATTTGGAATGATAGTAATTTCATCGCGAGCAGCAAAATTGACTCCAAAACCAAGAGCCGCGTAGAATATAAATTTTTCATCAGGCTTCATCCTTCCTATTATAAAGCATCCTTTTACTGAAATTATAGAAACATTGCCACCATCAATTGAACTATAAAAAGGCGCTAAATTCGTACCGCTCAAATTATTGTCCGCTTTTACATAAGTATAACCTGCATCAATCTTTATTGCTTTTGAATCCGAGAAAAACATTACACCTGAAAGATTCAGATTCATGAATGCCTTACTTATGTTTTTTTCATAAAAGGGATTATATTCGAAAGAAAGAAATGAAGCTCCGCCGGTTAAAGAAACTGAGAATTTATATTTCTCCGGCGACAAATTAGCAGTGAAGTAATTTATATCGTTTGCAGGGATCAGATCAATAGATTTATTTGCCAGCTCAATCTTAATGTATATAGAATCTGTCTTAACAAATTTCCCTATTATTTCAGAGCCGTCAAAAAGAACGATCTTGTAATTCTTCCCGGATTCAAGTTTTGTAATATCCGTTTGGCGCTGTGATAATACCACCCCCGACTGAAAAAGAAGGAGCGCTAAAATAAGAAGGAACTTGACGTGTTTTCCCATATTGTTACCGGATTAATTAAGCTGATAATTATTTATTCTCTTATTGTTAATTGTTAATTATTCTCAATTCTTGTGTTCATGCATAATATATTTTAACCTGCTTAACTTAGCGGCAGTATTAGCGTTTCCAAAATCATAGATGTCATCCTGTGTGGCAAACTCTGTAATAATTCCGGTAATTATTCCGGTTGGTATGCCCAGAACAAACCCGATTAAAAACCACACGCCGGTTTTCGTCGAACCGCCTGAAGCAGCAGTGCCAATAATTCCCCAAAAAGCTGTTGAAGCAAGAACTCCGTAAACCAGTCCCTTCGAAAAACCATGGTTAATAAATTTGATGCTTTTGATCTGCGAGATCTCAAACTTTCTGTCTACATTCAGTTTGGTTATTGTAAACATGCTGTCGCCTGCATCAATAATTTTCACATCTTTAAGATAAATTGAATTATCCAGGTTTATGTCGCACTCATCTGTTGTATCATTATAAACCGGCAGCCTGTTAAGCTGTAATTTCTGAATTGATAACGGAGCGGAGATCAGTTCTGTTAATAAATTCTGTTCATACTTTTGTTTCTCCACCAGTCGTAAATGTCTCAATTCCTGCCCCATCGAATTGACGCCGAAGCAAGAAGATAGGGCTATTAACAATAATAAAAAGGTCTTCATGAATTAGATTTGAAATTAAAAAATATAAAATATTCCGGCGCGCAGCGGGAAATAGTTCCTGTTTCCAAAGAACAAAAAATAATTTTCACCTGTTATCATATCATATTCCATTTCCATACTGGCCCCGAAGTGTTTTGAAAACCTGTATCCTGCGCATCCTCCAACGCTGATCACTGCATTAACTTCCGAAGTAGGCAGTATGTGATTAGTCTGCAGAGTCCAGGCAGTATCAGGATATCCTGACGAATAATAACTCTCAGTAGCGGCCTCCTGGTTCGTAATGTGGATCCCAAACCCCAGCGACGCGTATAAAATTATTCTCTCTTCGGGTTTAAACCTGCCAAATAAAATATTAGCTTTGATCGAATACATCGAGATATTTCCGCCGGTGTATGTAGTGTTATAGAGCGGATCGTAGTTAGTTACATAAGAGTAATCCCCAGCTTTCACGTATGTATACCCGGCGTCAAGCTTCACAGCTTTCGTATCTGAAATAAACCATATTGCCGCAGCGTTGATATTCAAGCCCTGTTTTTTGTTCTGGTTGCCGTAATAGTTATATATGCCGTAACCGTAGTCATAGATATTATTTGTTATGAATGAAGCCCCGGCCATAAGCGAAACCAAAAAACGATACTTTGGTATTTCCAATTCAGTGCTGTAATACAAAATATTGTTCTTTGGAATTATAATTGTAGAATTGTTCGAAGTCTCAATTCTGACTACAGCTGAGTCAAACGAAACGAT
>CAZMRG010000096.1:0-12418 GCA_964568655.1 uncultured Ignavibacteriales bacterium
TGCTTTTTGCCTTTTCACTTTTCACTTTTGCCTTTTACTTCTGCCTTCTGCCTTCTGCCTTCTGCCTTCTGCCTTTTGTCTTTTTCGTTTTTAATGATTTTTCTTTTTATTATTTTTGAATAAGCAAAATTTAAGATTATGGAACACTCAATAGCAACCTGGCTTTTAGTTTTAACGCTGTTTATACCGAGGATAAGTTTATTAATAGCTTATTTCGGACATCAAATACCCGCAAATAATATTCCGTTCATCGGCGACCTGCTTTTATTCATTTTTTTACCGCGCGCATTAATGGTAATTTATATCTATGATAATATGGGTTATCAAAACGTATGGTTCTGGCTTCACATTGCAGCGGCAATTATTGTGTGGACAAAGAGCTCGCACTACACATATAAGAAGAGATTTAAAAGAAGATAGACCAAAGACAATTAGGAAAAGATAAGACCCGGGCCGGTTAGGACCATAGAATTCCCGTATTTGTTCTTTTCTTTCTATCTTAATATTCGCCGATATTTATCTGCCAGAGTTCTCATTTCATTTACCCCCAACTTATTTACCAACCCTTACGGAATCAAAACAAAAAATTAATAAAGAAATATCACCTGATGTAATTGCCGAAATTGCAGTAATTTGCCAAATTTTAAAGAAAATTCTGAAAAATTGGGTAATGTTTTGGGTAATGTTCAAAAATAAATTTGTAATGTTCAAAAATCGGGGGGATGAATCTGAATACCGCCGCAATCCATCTTCCGGAAATGAATTTCAAAAGATAACAATTACATAAGTTTAATTTATGTGATTGAGAGAAAAAGTCAAAATTATGCCTGGGGAGGCTAATTAAAACAGGAGGGCAGCAGTAATGGTACAAGATAAAATTAGCAAATCATTTATGAACAAACGCTTATTTCTATCTAATCTACAATGGCAGTATGTGTTTGATATAAGCAACGACCCGATATTTATTCTGGATAGCGAGTACAGGATACTTGAATGCAACGAGAAGGCGGAAGAAGTGTATGGTTATAAAAAAGAGGAATTCATCGAACTAAGCCTGGATGACATTCGCGCGCCTTATACACGTGAAGAAATAGAGAACGCAATGCAAAGATCGGTAGACGAGAACGGCATAGTCTTCGAAACAAGGCACAGAAAGAAAAACGGCGATGAGTTCTATGTTGAGGTAAGCACAAAATCTTTCGAGGTGGAAGGCGAGCTGATCTATATTCATTCTGTAAGGGATATAGGCAGGAAAAAGAATGCGGAGGAAAATTTAAGATTCAGCGAAGAAAGATACAGGAAACTTGTTAATTTTGCGCCGGTCGCGATATTCTTAATATGTAATGAAAAAATTCTTTACTCAAACCCTGCCGCGCTCAGATTGTTGGGCGCCGATAACGCCGGCCAGGTAATAGGGATGCAGCTGCCGGATTTTATCCATCCGGATTTCCGCGAAATCACTTACAAAAGGGTAAGCTCGCTTAAGGAAGGGATGGCGCCTTCGCAGCTGGAACAGAAAATTATTAACCTGAGGGATGAAGTAATAGACGTTGAAGTGTTCGCAAAGCCCGTAAGGTATAAATCTTTGCCCACGGTAGAGATCTTCATGCATGATATCACAATCCGCAAAAGGGCCGAGGTATATTCAAGTTTTCTTGCCGCCGTGGTTGAAACGTCAAAGAACCCGATAATAGTCTGTTCGCTTGACGGATCGATAATCTACTGGAACAAGAGCGCGGAATCCTCTTACGGTTATACAAGCGATGAGATCAGCAATAAGCTGTTGTTCAAAATTCTGGCAGCAGGTTCGCAGGATACGATAATGGTATTAATGGAGAAAGTAAAGGCGGGGAAATTCACCGGAAACCACAGGATATCTATGAAGAAAAAAAACGGAGAAATTCTGAATGTCTACCTTACTATGTCTCCCATAATAGGTTCAAACGGAGAAGCGGCCGGTATTTCAATTATTACGCAAACAATAAATGATGTTCAGGATGAAACTGATTTGGATGTTTATTAATGAAAGCATATAAAAATTAAATAGAAATTTTCATTATCGGCCCCCCAAGGAAGAGCTGCAATGCCTGGAACGCCGGCATATGCAGACGATAATGAAGGACCGGTTTCCCGGCTGGTGGTCAGGAAACCGGTTTCCTATGTTGAATCCTCGCTCGCCTTGGAGGGATAAGAGCGGGACCCATCCTCCTCAATTAAAGGACTCTGAACAAAATTTATTTTACTGCTCCCAGCTGTTTCATTAATCCCAGCAGTCAACAATGTTCCAGCGCTCAACAAGCTTCCCGTCATCATAACGTACAATATCTATTAAATTTATCTCAGCCTGTTTTCCTGTAGCCGGGACCCCAAAGAACTCTCCCTTGTGCGTTCCTTTTATCGATTTGCGCGTAATCACTTTATCGCCTTCGGCAAGCATGTCGTGAATTTCAACCTTGAAGCCGGGGAATGCTGTACGACTTGTTGGCTAAAATGCACAGGATAAAAAATGTGAATATTATTTTGAGAGCTGTTCTCATTTTATAATTCCTATTTTGGTTAATAAATTATTTATTCATTCCGAGCTGCTGCATCATGCTGTAACTGTCAATATATCCCCAGTGTTCAGTGCATTTTGGGTCTTTGTTAAAAAGCAGCCAGTCGATACCCATTACGCTGATCTTTTTGTTTGTTGCGGGCATTCCCATAAACTCTCCGGTGTTTGTACCGGTCATTGTATTCAAAACGGCGGCTTTATCGTTTGTGATTATTACATCGTTGATGGTAAACTTCATATCGGGGAAAGATTTTTTAAAAGATTTCATAACTTCTACAAACCCCTCAAGCCCGGGTTTTTGTCCCATGGTTGGAGTATGTTCAACGTACCCGGCATCGATGTATTTCCCGATATCCGAGAAATCGCCGGAGTTAAACATTTCATATACTTTATTTATTCCGTCTTTGATCTTATCGGTATTATCCTGCGCTTTTACATTAAGAACAGATAAACATGCTATCGCAAAGCTTAAGAAAAATAATTTTTTAAACATTTTAGATTTCCTTTTTTTAGATTTGGTTTAGAATTGATTTAATTTTAGTTCGAAGGCATTGCGCCTATTTTTTGCAGAAGCCCCACAAAATCCATTTGTACCCAGTTTTCAAAAAGTTTTCCGTCTTTTATATCCCATACATCCACGTATTCAACCTTAACGGTTTTGCCCGTGGCGGGAATGTTCATGAACGGGCCCTTATGAGCGCCTTCCCAATAACCGCAGGTTGCGACCGTGGCGCCGTCTTCAATAACTTTTTGAACCGTAATTTTCATGTCCGGAAACGCTCCAACTATCATTTCCGTGATCGCCCGCATAGCATCAGGTCCTTTTGCGGGGAAAGGGAAACCATGATTAATATATTCAGGGTGAATTATTTCGTCTATAACCGCTGACTTTCTGCTGTTAACTATTTCGTCAAAAAATCTTTTGACCAGTGTTTTATTTGCTGACATTTTATTTGATGTTTTAGTGTTATTAAAATTTTGTTTGTTGATAAAAATCACTCATGCTGTATCAGGCCTGCAAATCTACAGGCGTCTTGGTTAATGCGCGCCGTTTGATGCCATCATTTCTTCCATTATTTCGCTGGTTGGACCGTAAATGGAAGGGTTTCTTACTCCCATTTGCCTGTAGTATACGCTTAGCTGTCCGCGGTGATGGATCATATCTCTGAGCATGAGCCATGAAAGATCCCGAAGCGGCATTGTCATTCCGGGTATTTCATTCCCGAAAATAAACACCGGGGTTATCTTATTATCCCATATATCATCGGGAGTTACTTTTAACTTTGCTATTAATGCCTTTGAATCTTTTTCGAACAGATCAGCCGCTTCTTCCATGTTGTTGACCGGTATTTCCAGGCGGTGATTTATCATTGGCTCAGTTATAGCTTCAACCGCATCCGGAAGATGGCCCAGTATATGTTCAACCAGCTGTTTTGCGGTCTTGTTTCGCGGGTTGGGAGTGTAATCGGATCTTTCATCAGGCACAGCTCTGAAGCATGAACAGAAGACAGGAGTTTCCAGTTCTAATAACGCGATAAAATTTTCTTTTGATGTCATTGTTTTGTTTTAGTTAAATTATTTTGCGAATGCTTTTGCCTGCGCGGACGTGTTTGTATAACCCTGCCACTTTACGCATTTGCCCTGTGGGTTGAATTCCCAGGTCATTATTAGCGGCGTAGTAAATGATTTGCCGGTTGATTTTACTTTTGCGTCATAACTTCCCCATCCGACAACCTTCGGGCCCTCGGCGATATAGTTATTTATTTCAAAACGCGAGATATCAACCGTCTCTGCAACAGCTGAAAAGAATTTAGGGACGTTGTTTTTGCCTTTAACAGAAACTGCAACCGGCACTTCAGGCGCGTCGGGATTTATCCATTCTACATTTTCATCAAGTACATTTAGTATTGCGTTAACGTCTCCTTTGAGAAAATTTGCGATAGAGTTTTGTGCGATCTCTTTGTAATTCATTTTAGTACTCCTTTGGTTTTTGATTGTTTTTAAAATAATTAATTCCTGAATCCTTTTCCGATTTCGTTTGTATCTATAAATGTACGGACATAGCTTACTTTCCCGGCGTCATTAAATTTCCAGAGCATTATCCACGGACTGCTGAAGTGAACGTTTTTAGGTTTTGTAACTCCTTCATGATGTCCAACCGCTACCACCGCGTTGCCGTCGGCATAAAATTCCTGCGGTTCGAACCTGCTGTAGTTAACGCTTTCAGAAAGTGTTTTGAAAAAATTAGGAATGTCGTTTTTGGGCCTGTTTTCCGAGCCGAAAGGCAGGTCAGGATATCCAGCATCGTTCCAGCTGACGTTATCTGCGACTACGTCCATAATTCCCTGTATATTTCCTTTGCCGAAATCGGAGTACATGTTTTGAACTGTCTGAATGTTTTTTGATCTGTCCATTTTAATTTGTTACCTTTCTTTTAATTTATTTTATTTAATTACGCTAATTCAAGAATGCGCACAACCGGTTCGCTTATGACGCCGGCTTTCTGCATGAGCGTTTTAAGACGCGGGTCCATGAAGAATTTCTGAACGTTCACAGAATCAGAGAATTCGAATAAAATATGAACGTCGTTAGGATCTTCGACCGAGCGGAAGAGCTTGTTGACCACGATGCCGCTTTTGAGCTGTTCGGATTCATCGCCTTCAAAAAAAGGCTTCCATGTGTTGAAATCTTTTACTTTGTGGTTTACGAGGATAAATGACATTTTGTTTTTCCTTTCTTTATTTTTTGTGAATGATTTGTTCTGTTCTTCATTAATCAAAGAGTATTTGAGTTAATCTTATCATTTTCATTTATAATAATTATTTTTTAAAGCTTTCCGCCACTTCATAAGTATTAAGAAAATTATAATGGCTTGCTACTTTTCCCCCGTTCAATATCCATGAATGGAAAAATTTATGAGCGTATTTTTTTCCTGTGCTCAGTGTTTCGGCTTCTATTTCGCCGATTGCAACAACCCTTGGCCCATCGGCAAAGAACTCGACAGGTTCAAAACGGTTGATGCGGGTTGTAGCGCTTACATCGCCAAAGAACGCGAAGACCGCTTCTTTGCCTTTCCTTGCGCCGGCGAACGGAACATTATTTGCGCCGGGAGTGATCCATTCAACGTCATCGCTGAGGAGTTCAACAAATGCGGGTATGTTCCCTTCTCCGAAAAATTTGTACGCTTGTTTAACCAGATCTAAAATTTCATTTGAATTCATTTTTTTGCTTAGTCAATTTTTAAAAAAGAAACACTTTGAAATATTTGAACGCAATAATTCGAGCAGTAACGAAACCGGGAAATGTATCTGAGTAGTAAGGGGTACATGAATAAGTACGTGCAAAGATAGTCTTGTGGATTGCCCGTTTCAAAGGAAAATATTATTTTGATGTAGCATACAAATTGGCGCTTGGCAATAATGAAAATGCCGATAACATGCTAAAACAGGTCAATTTCGACAATATTTATATTATATATTTTATCAAATTGTAGTATATTTAGCCCCGGTTGTAAACTAAAAATAAATCAAATGCATGTAACTAAGGTCATAGGCGTTCTCAGGAAATTTTCAACTGAAGAAATGAAAGAGTTTGGCTGGTTTGTAAACTCGCCTTTTCATAACAGAATAAAGAACGTAACAAAACTGTTTGAAGCGATAAAAAAGTTTCATCCCGCGTTCGAAAGCAGGTTCATAAATAAAAAATATGTGTACAAAAGAATTACCGGGAACGGATCGTATAACGATGCAGTCATGAGAAATTTATGCAGCGACCTCTATAAGCTTGCCGGAGATTATCTTGCGATAAGGTCGTACAAAAGCAAACCCACCATTGATAAAATGACAAGGCTGGTTGAGCTGAGAAGATCTCAGCACGATAAAAACCTGCTTATGGAATTCGAAAAAGTGAAAGAGACTATTGAAAAGGCAAGGTTCAGGGATGAAGATTACTATTATGAGAACTTTCTTTACTGGAACAAACGCAACAACAGCTTTGCGGCTAAATCGATAGAATCATTCCAGCAGAATATTCACAGCGAAATTTCAGAGTTCGCTCATTACTTTATAATTCATTTAATCGACCGCTATCACCAGGCTCACAGGCACAGGACATCATATAAAACATTTCTCAAAAATAATTTTTTATCGGATACGGTAAATGTGCTCAGGAAATACGGTTTCATGGATGCGCCCGTTATAAAGGCGCTATACCATATGTTCATGCTGGTACAAACAAACCTGGAAGAACATTATTTAACGCTCAAAGAACTAATGAAAGATAATTTCGGGTATTTATCGCCATACAGCCGGTTTATAATATTTCAATCGTTACAGGTGTTTTTCATGAACTGTGAAAGGCAGGGGATAACCGCCTACCGGCGCGACCGCTTTGAAATATACAAAAATTACGCCGCAACCAAAGACCTGATATACGATAACGAGCTTGCCGACGCTTCATACACAAGCGCGGTTGTAGCGGCTATACAGGTGAAAGAATATGATTGGGCAGTTTGGTTTACAGAAGAATTCAGGAAATACCTGGCGCAGAACCTGAGGCAGGACGCATATTACTATAACTACGCGCGCATACTGCATGCGCAGAAGCGCAACGAAGAAGCGCTGGGATACCTTGCCAGAGTTATACCGACTCATCACCCGATAAAAGCGGTGGTAAAAGTTGTTGAGTTACAGATTCTGTTCGAGCTGGAAAGATGGGAATCAGTCTTCCTGAAACTTGACAGCCTCAGGCATTTTTTTTCAAAGAATGAAGCTATGAGCCAGACAATGCGCAGCGCGCTTGGGAATTTTTATAAGCTATATACGATGTTTGTCGATTTGAAGACAAAAGATAAAGGGCCCCCGCTGGGTGAAATAAAGAAGGAAATAGAACGAATAAAATACAGTTATTCAATGGAATGGTTTAAGGAACAATTGGCGCTTAACAAATAGTCGATAATCCCGCAAGCGGGATTGAGTTCAATCGCTAACGCGCTTGAACTCAATAAACATTAAACACGAAAGACTAAACTCTAAATTCGAAATAATATCGAATAACGAAATAAGAAAAAAGAAGCCCCACCCTGCGCCAAAGGCGCTTCCCTCCCCAAAGGGGAGGGTTATGATAAATAGATTGTCTTACCCCTCTCCTTCGGGGAGGGGAAACTCGCTGAAAGCGAGTGGGGTGGGGCTGAAATCCGAAACAATATCGAAAAAGAGAAATTCGAAAAAAGAAATAAATGTTATCTTTGGAATACAGCGACCGTGTCGATGGGGCGTTGACACTGTCAACGCACTCCGAAGAAAAGAATCCAACTCATTTAACTTAATTAACTAAATTAAAAGAATATTCTTTCTATAGTCCAGTAAGCGGCTATTGCCGTTATCATAAGCGATGCCGGAATAACAATTCTTTGCCTGTACCATTCTTTTCGTCTGAACCACAAGCCGCAAATAAGGAACGCTATCGCAATTACTGAAAGCTGTCCAAGCTCAACGCCAACATTAAATGTAAGGAGCGCAGTTAAGAATTGTGATTTGGGGAGCCCAAGTTCTTTAAGCGCGCCGGCAAACCCCATTCCGTGCACCAATCCAAAAGCAAACACAACAAGTATTCTCCACGGGCGAAGTTTTTTTGTGATGACATTTTCAACCGCAATAAATACAATTGAAAGCGCTATTACCGGTTCTATTATAAATGAAGGGATTGAAACAATTTCGTACATTGCCAGTCCCAGTGTAATTGAATGAGCTATTGTAAATGCTGTGACCTGGGAAAGAAGCTGCCTGATATTATTACTGAGCAGGAATAAGCCAAGAACAAACAGTATGTGATCCAGGCCAAGCGGGAGTATATGAGTATAGCCCAGCTTAAGATAAACCCAGCTCACATCGAGCCTGGAAATATTACTAAGGTCTAACGGATGAAAAAAAGCCGCTGTCATTTTGATTGTCTCCTTATCTTATTCCGAATATAAATTTTTGTAATACGGATTTATTTTAAGCGCCATATTCATATACTCTATAGATTTATCCAAATGGCCTGTGTACCTGTATATTATTCCTGCGTGATAATATAAAAGCGGGTCTTTTGTTCCGAGCGCCAGGGCATCATTTATGTTTTTTTCGGCCTCATTAAAATTTCCCATTTTATAATAAGTCCACGCAAGCGCTTCGCTTCCTTTTACGCTCGGGCGCCTTTCAAATGATTTTTTTGCAAGTTCAAGCGCCTCCTCCAGGTTTTTATTATGCTCGGCTTCAAAGAGAGCCAGTTCCATATCTGTATCAATTCCTTTTTGTTTATACATAGTATTAATAAACTTAACGTTGCTATACTGCTCTTCCGCATTGTCTTTTTGCCCTGCAAGCGTATAAGCATCTCCCAGCATAATAATGTATTCCGGCAGAGCGCTTATCTGTATAGCCTGCTTAAGAAGTTCAATAGCGGCGTTATAATTCCCGCGCGAAAGCTGTAATTTCGCAAGCGCTCCGTAACAGTGAACATATCCCGGAAATTCATAAGCTGCTTCCTGATATTCCTGCTCGGCCTTTTGGTCATCGCCGCTGTTTAAATAAAGGTTTCCAAGCTGTATTCTGCACCATGCGGTATTTTCCCCTGCAGGCGACCCTGCATTGATCGCGGATTTCATCGCTTCTATTGCTCCTTTTATATCTCCTTTAAGCTCCCTGATGTATGATATTCTTGAATAAGATGTCAGGTCCGGCCTCATATCCACCATTTCCTGCACGGTCTTGATCGCTTCGTCATATTTTCCCGTTTCGATCTGGGCATCATAAATAACGCTTCTCAGAGGCGCATTATCAGGATTAATATTCTTTGCTTTAATTCCCCATTCAAGCGCTTCTTTAAACTGGTGGCGTGATAAACACAGGGTTCCCATTAAATACATGGCCTCGAAATTTGTATTATCTGCATCAAGCGCATTTTGTAAAACATGTTCCGCTTTATTGTAATATTCAGGATCGGAAGTTTCCCTTGCCCGCTGCAGGTAAGCGGCGCCAAGCTCTGCGGATAATTTTGCATTGGATGGGTTTTCCTTAAGTTGATCTTCCAAAGCGGTTATAAACCGTTCTGTTTTTCCGCTTGTCCGGCTTACAAAATTTATTCTTGAATCCATCAGCCCCTGGGAATTTTGTTTTTTCTGCCCGTATAATTTACTGTAGCCGATCCAGCCTGCAGCGCCTGTTATTATAGCGATGACTGTAATGAGTATTATTTTCTTTTTCATTTTCTTTATTTTTAAAATTATCTCCCTCCCTGAGTTACAGGGAGGGAAGAAATTAAATTAAATTATTTTATCAGAATCATTTTTTTGGTATCAACAAAGTCGCCTGATCTGATCTGGTAGAAATAAATACCCGATGCAAAATTGGAGGCATCAAAAGTTCTCTCATAAGTACCGGCGGGGAGCTGTTCATTAACAACGGTTTTAACTTCCCTGCCAAGTAAATCGTAAATTACAATTTTAGTAAGCGCGGTTTTCGGGATATCAAACTTAATTGTAGTTGACGGATTGAACGGGTTTGGATAATTCTGGTTTAGCTTATAGGTTTTCGGGATGATAATACCGATTTGCGGAATACCTATAGGACCAGTATACAGCCTGCCATGTAGATCTTCATAACCTTCATGCGGCGGAGCAAGGAACGGGAAAGTATTTCCAAACGCCACATCATTTTGCTGAACGCCGTCGCCTAATTGTCCATTGGGTCCGTTTGCATGCGCGCTATCGAGAAGTACGCCGGCAACAACTCTTAAAGCTATATCTATAACATCATCCGCCAGGCGCCGTCCATTGGGGAAACCTGCAACATCCCCGCCGATAACGCCAAGCCTGTTTTCAACCGCCGAAGGATGAATTCCAAGATTTATTCGCAGCTGTTCACTGGGAGTCCTCGCATCCTGCGGCCTCTGGTTAAGTCCGGTTACGCCAGTTAAAAATACTGCAACAAGGTCATTACGGCCGGTGAGTGGAACAGGAACAAGCACGGGGTAGAAAGCATTCATATAAATTGCAAGCTCAGGAGTTGTTACATAACTTAGAAACTGCGCATCATTAACCGGCTTGCTGGAATTCCATTTATCTTTTTGTCCGATCGGTAAAACCACTTCATTAGTAAGCGGCATACCCAGTCTTGAAACCTGTACCCAGTTTCCCGAGCCTGTACGAACGCCTGAAACGCTGTCGATAACGGTTGTGGTTCTTCTGCTTGTTGTGGACCATATGCCAACAATCGCATTTGAATCAGTGGCAACAGGGTTTGGATTTCCGTTGCGCGTTACATCGCTTTTTGGAACCTGTATAGCAATTGAGTGAACATTAAAACCGGCCAGAGCATCTTTGCCGTTGGTCTGGTTACCGGGTGCGCCGGGGCGGATCTTAAGCAGGTCAAAAGCTGCGCCGAGGTCGACAAAAAACGGGTCATCAGCCGGGCCGCAGAATACTTTTGTTGTTCCGTTTACCGTTTGTACTGCAGAGGTCATGAGCGATATGTAATTAGGCATTGATTGCGGACCCATATAAAGCGGGTCAACGTGACTTGTTCCTCCGACATAACACGGGGGAACAGGTAAACCGGTGAACTGCCATGTCTGTACGCCGTTTACAATTCTTCTAACAGTATATGTCTGCCTTACATTAAGGTTAGCGCTTGTGTTGGTTGTAACCGAACCGGTATTGTAGAGAAATGTGTTCTGATTATTTACAACATCCTGGAACTCAAACTGGTAAATGATGTGCGGGATACGGTCGCCTACATTATCAATTTTAATTTCATAAAGAACGTCGGAACCAAACTTGTTAAAGTTCGGGCCGCCGGCAGGTTCTTCAAAAGGATTAAAATTGGCGATGATGTTAAGCTTTGTTGTATCAGATGAATGTACAAAAGCATAAACATCCGTGTTATCGGCAAGCGGGTCCTGTGAAATAATGGGAGCCTCACGATGGCTTGACGCTTCAATGAGGTCCGGTTTGAATATTGCCAGCGCTGCAATAACAATTGCGATGCCGGCAGCAATCAGTGTGAATTTTTTCATAGAGATTTCCTCCTTTGGTTTTAGGTTTGTGTGTAGAAGGTTATACGAAAAGAGACCGCGTAAGGTTTTGTCAAACCAAAAAAAGTCCCAGCCCGGAAGCAAACGACGCAGGCACGGGGCGCGCGTAATATTTAAGTAAATTATTTATAATTTTAAGGCAGGTTATAACCTGCCTTTTTTGTAACCATTTGTTTAATCGGCATTTTAATGGCAAGCGCTGCCGAAAGAAGAATTTTATTATTTCAAAAAAAATTGTTTTTAACTAAGTTAAACTGAAGTTTGACCTAAGATTTTTATAGCCTACATGCAAAATCGGAAGACCGGATTTTTAACTGATGATTTCTAAAATCAATTTGAGGAGGCCTTAGCGCAGAACTTAATACGTCTTTCAAAATCTAATTTTAATTTAAATTCTACTAAGATGAAAAAGACAATATTGATAACTCTTTTAGTTGTCACAAAACTTGCATTCACACAGCCGACCCAGCAATGGGCGTATTCTTATAATTACTCATTGAATTCCTGCGATATCCCTTCCATAATGAAAATGGATAATTCCGGAAATATTTACATATGTGGCACAACGCAGCAATCAAACCCGACAGCGCTGCCTGATTTTCTTACAATGAAAATTAATTCAAGCGGATTTTTGGGATGGATGAGAACATATAACGGTACAGGAAACGATCAGGATATACCGCATGCTTTATGCATCGATAATTCAGGCAACGTATATGTGGCAGGTTCATCTGTACGGCCTGTAAGAGGATGGGATGGCGTACTTATAAAATACAACTCAGCGGGCGTTCA
>CAZMRG010000097.1:0-12385 GCA_964568655.1 uncultured Ignavibacteriales bacterium
AAGAAGGGTATTACAGCCAAGTTATGGTAAATTTAAGCGTATTATATGTTTGTTGAGAGTTTACTGTTTGAAATAATATTTGTTCTCTTTATTGTACTCCTTAATGCGTTTTTTGTTGCCGCGGAATTTTCGATCGTTAAAGTTAGATCGACACAGCTTGATACTCTTGCGAAAAAAGACAACCAGCGCGCCAAAATTGCCAAGAAGGTTGTATCGAATCTGGATAAGTATTTATCTGCAACGCAGCTTGGCGTAACAATTTCATCTCTGGCTTTGGGATGGATAGGCGAGCCGATTTCTGCAAATCTATTAAAGCCGGTATTTGCCTTGCTTAACATTACAAATCCGCAAACTATTCACACTCTCGCTTTGACTTTCGGTTTTGTTGTTATAACCTATTTGCATGTGATACTGGGCGAGCTGGCTCCCAAATACATTGCTATTAAATACGCAAAGAGAGTAGCTCTTACATTGGCTGTCCCGCTTAATATTTTCTATTTGGTTTTCAAGCCGTTCATCTGGGTTTTGAATGTATCATCAAGATTTATTGTCAGGATACTTGGCATTCAAAGCGTAACTGATGTTGAGCGGTTTCATTCAGAAGAAGAATTGAGATTACTTATTGCGGAAGGAAGACAGTCAGGCGCTATCGACCAGACAGAACACCAGCTTATTGAAAAAATATTCGAATTTAACGATAAGCAGGCGCAGGAAATAATGGTTCCCCGCAACCGCATGGTCGCTCTTAATATTGAAGACTCGCGCGAGGAAATATACCGCGTTGTAACCGAAGAGGGGTTTTCAAGGCTGCCGGTTTATAATGATACAACAGATAATATAATCGGAGTGATCTATACAAAAGACTTAATTTCGGCGGCTGAACACCGTGAGTTAATTACGCTACAGGATATAATCCGCCCCGCTTATTTTGTTTCATCAACAAAACAGATCGGGAATTTGCTGAAAGAAATGCAGAGGCACCGCGTTCACATGGCAATAGTGGTTGACGAATACGGCGGCGTGGAAGGGCTGATTACAATTGAGGATATTATCGAAGAGATAGTCGGCGAAATACAGGATGAATACGATGTGGATGCGCAGGAAGTTATCCCCGAAAAAAGCGGCGTTTATCTTGTGAACCCGATAATGTCGGTCGAGGATTTCAATAAAAGATTTAACGATATAATCCCAGAGGATACTGATTACCAGACTTTAAACGGATTTCTTCAGAAAGTAACAGGACATATCCCCGAAGTTTATGAGAGAATAGATTACAAAGGAATGAGTTTTGTAGTGACTAAAAAATCAGGCAATATGATACTTCAGGTAAGGGTTCAAAAGATTTAAGTAATGTCCGTTATTCCGGATCCTTGTGTTTAACAGTTCTAATTTTATCCAGAAGGCTTTTAAATTCCCTGCTATCCTTATAACTTGCATAAATATAATAGGCGGAACCTGCAAAGAATATCGCGGATACTATAATTCGCGGGTAAAGCGTCATGTTAAAATAATAGGCGATGAACATTATTACGGCGGCAGGTATTAGAAGCGCCAGGATTTTTTTGTGTTTATAATCAACCGGATAATACTTTTGTGCGATCAAATAAGTAAGGAGAAAGATCAGGAAATTTGCAAACATGATACAGAACGCTGCGCCTACCGGCCCGAAATACGGGGTAAGCAAAAAATTCATCCCGATATTTACAGCTGCGCTTATAACAGTTATCCATATTGTGTGCTGAAGCTTCTTCGTTATGTTGATCCCAATTACGACAATAAAAAACGCGCTTGAAAGAAAAACGCTTGTGCAAAGGAAGGGAACCACAGCCCTCGCCGCATAGAAGTTAGGCTGGGTAAATACTTTTAGAATATCGATAGAGAACATTGAAATAGCGAAAACCAATACAATATTCAGCAGAAAGTAAAGCTGGTAAACTTTTGAATATATCTCTTTTGCGTTCTCCTCATATTGTATATCCATAGAATACGGACCCCACGCCATTTGCAGCGCGCCGCCAAATATGCCTACTATTGCCCCAAGCTTTGCGCCAACAGCATATATTCCGACTGCGGAAAGATCGTTATAATGAGCGATAAAATACCGGTCAGTTGAGTTCAGCACCCAAACAGCGACCCCTGTGCCTATGAGCGGGAATCCATAGCTCAATATCTTTTTTACCCATAAATGAGAATATTTATGGCCATACCTTTTGAAAACATAAAGCAAAGTAAAAACAAAGATCAGCCCGTATGATATTGCCTGCGCCATCAGAGCGCCGTATACGCCCTGGTGCAGTATTAATACGTAATAAATAGTAAGTAAAATATTTATGAGGACCGAGGCGGATGAAAGTATTGTATATAGCCATACTCTGAACTCAAATCTGAGCAGGTTAAACAGGAAAGAATGAAGCGACTGAAATACGATCGAAAAACCCGTTATTACAACAAACAGGCTTAAGTCTTTACCAAAGATTAAATGCGAAATATAAGGCGCCCCGAACGCTATGATTAAGAATCCGGCCAGCGAAAATAAAAGGCGCGCATAAAGCGATGAAATAATTATTACTGGGCGATCCCCGGCATATTCTTTACGGAAATAGTAATAACCCACCGCAGTATCAGTGCCGGAAATTATGAGGAACGAGCTGACAACAACAATTGTACTCAGTAAATCAAGTATCCCGTAATCTTCTGTTGTTAATACCGCTGTGTAAAGCGGCAGAAGAAAAATCGAAATTGATTTGCTTAGGTAACCGCTAAGCCCGTAAACAAACGACTCTTTTGCAAGTCTTTTTAAACTCAAATTAGGATTTCCCGGTTGTTATTGATAATATATACCTGAAGTATTTAGAAAAGTCATGCTACATTACTGCAAAATTCCAACCTATTGTTCCGGTTTGTGAAGGTAAAGTTATGCAGGCTTTTAATAAAAAAATATACTGTAGTTTTTCCTAAATGCAACGCTGTAACCCGAAAAAAAACATCGGGCATACAGAATTATAAGGATCACTTAAGTAGCAGATCCTCGTAGAACTTAGCTACTTTTTTTGCGTCGTGGTATTTCTCAACGTATTTTCTGCCTGCTTCGCCGATCCCCGCCCATGTCTCCGGCGACAGGAGGAGATTTTTGAGAACATCATATATCGTATCCGGATTTGTATTAATAACAGGGCATCCTTCAGGCATATCGTACATCAGGTCTTCCCTCATGTAGCAAACAACCGGCTTTTTGAAAGCCATTGCTTCAAGCGGCAGAAGGCCAAACCATCCCTGTATCAGCTGGTCGACAATTATATCAGCTTTTTTAATTTCTTCATAAAGCTCATTTATTGTTACTCCTTTTACCAGCCTGCATTCAAAATCAAACTCGTTTTTAAGCCTGTCCACCGCGCTTATAAAATATTTTGTTCCTTTATAACCCGGGTTACTCGGCGCGTGAAGTATCACCGGCCGCTTACTTTTCCCGGCAGGCGGCGGTATTTCAAAATCTTCCAGATTGATAGGTTGAATAATCTGGATATAATCGCGTTTCAGATTATGAGCCAGAGCTCTATCGGTTACGATATAATCAATGCGTTCTTCTATTTTCCTTGTTCGAAGCGGTTTGGTTTCAGGGACACAGTCGACAAAGTTTTTGTATTCCTGGGTACACTCGTAGCATGATGAAAACGGAATATTGAGCTGTTTGGTAAGTTCCGGCTGCTGCACGTCGCAGCCGATAAACGTCATCAACGTCTTCTTTCCGAAAAAACGAAGAATTTTCAAATCCTTGAAATCTTTGATAAAAGTTCTTGCAGTGATAAAAATGAAGGCGTCATATTTGAACAGGCATTTCAGGAGAAGATATCTTGAATAAATTCGCTGACCCCATTTAGATTTAGGGCGTTTAATAACGATAGCGTCGGATTTCTCGAAGTTGAAAGGATGAAGAACGCCTATGTAGAGATCTGACTTGATACCAACTTGTCTGAGTCCTTTCAACAGCCTGGAAGCGTATCCTGCAGAATTATCAAAACCAATAAATATTTTCTTAGACATTAATCCTGAAAGATCTTCCTCCCGGCGTCGGGAATATCAGATATCTTAAACTCGAATACTGTATCAGGCAACGACCACTCGTCAGTTTTACCGCCCTTAAAATTAAACGACTTTGAATAAAGCGCCATGTTTGACTGGCTTAAATAGATGAGATGTTTATGCCCGCTTTCCGGGATGCCTTCCAGTATCCCGCAAAGCACGTTCCTGTTAAGCTCACCACCGAGTATGTAATCATGCCACGCTATAACCGAACTATCGTTTTTCAAAAGGCCAAGCGCATTTTTGGAATCCTTCTTTACATAATCAAACGAATGGTTGCCGTCAACAAAAACAAGTTCGAATTGCTTTTGGTAAGGGACGAAATCGAACTTCATGCTGTCCGCCTTAAGATGCTTTATGTTTGGGCATTTTTTTGAAAATCGCCCGAATATTTCTTTCGGAATGTTAAATTGTTTTATGTCGGGGTGGTCAAAAGGAATATCAAGAGAAAAGATCTCAACTTCTTTTCCGGCGTTTTCAGCCATGTTATATGCAGATAGACCAACCCACGTGCCGATTTCAAAATATTTTTTTACTCCCAAAGCCCGTGCAATTCTGCACAGAAAGTAGTAGTCGTTTATTGGCGATGAACCGTTCATCAGATCGGAAGTGATCGAAATAGGTTCACCGGAATCCGGAGTGGGATACAACTTCATTAATTCTGAAAATCCTACAGATGGCAGCGATTTTATTCCGTATTTTTCCAGAATTTTATCAACTTTTTCCTCGTACAAGATGTGATCAGCAGCGTTTCGGAATTCTTTTTTCCTGTTAAGAAGCGTTTTTATTTTCTTTAATTTTCCCGGCATTTATGAATTTCAGTTCTTTTCTCTGTTAATTGATCGGTTGATTTAATCGCAGTATAAGACAAAAATAGCTATTATTGCATGAATATAATATACAGTCCCCCTATTTACCCTGCGATAAAAGCTTATAAGTTGAGTTTCGAACATCAAATAGGTCTGCTATCATGAAAAGGTCAGTTTTATTTCGTATCTCTTCGATTTTCCATCCCATTTTCAGAAATAGGATAATAGAGCCGTTATTATGCTTTGGCCAAAATCCTTCCTGGTGAGTAAATCCATTATCCAGGCCCGTTTGGCAAAGCTTAATGATGTGCAGTTTCGCAAAGTTCAATCCTCTTGTATCCTTATGCGCATAAGTACAATGATTATGTATAATATCGCCGTATACTGATGAGAAATTTAAAAACCTGATCTCTGCTTTATCATTCAGGATAGTAAAACTGTACTTCCATTTATCATTTAACCCGTTTAGGAAATATTCTTTTGATTCAGCTTTCCATCCATATAGCCCGGCATATTCCGTTCTGATTCCGTTTACATGAGCCATAATATCATCGAGCCTGCTTTTGAGGAAGTCCTCGGTTATCAAAACAATTTTATGCCCTGATTCAGCCAGCTTCTCATCTACAAATTTGTGGAAATCAATATTGTTATAATCCATAATTCTTTTTGTACGCTATCATTTTCAAAACAAATATTTTAAACGGCAAGAGCCGAGATATCTATCATTTTATATGTATCCAGCTTGTTCGTCCTGCAGTATTTCAAAAGGCTTATCAGTAAGTCTCTTGTTCCGGGGACTTCGTTGTTGCGGTATGTAATAAGCTTATCAGGCTGCTGGCTGAATCTTTTAGCCTCTTTATATCGAAATTTATTTTCAGTGTTAAGATAAATGTGAATAGGATGAAAGTCGAATATATTCAACCCCGTATCCGCCAGGTCGATCCTGCTTGATTCAAAGCTATAACCATATGCCCAATGAACGTCGTCTTCCCAGTTATACGGAATGCACACCATGCCGTTCCACAGCTTAAAAGGTTTTAATCCCGTTTGGTAAGGCACAAAATGATTTGCATCGTAAACAAGCCTCCTATCGGCGTATTTCTGTTTTATGTGCGTGCTTTGAAACATGGAATGCGACCTGACGCCTTTAGCGTCAGGGTGGATATCGATTATGTCATCAAGGATGTCTTCAGCTGATTTGGCTGAATCTCCCTGCAATAACGGGTTGAAATCGGGATGCAGCGCAATTTCGAAAAGTTTCCTGTTGCATTTTGCCAGAACTTCCGAATGGTGAGTCGAAAAGAACGTGCACTTTATACCATATTTTTCAAAGAGCGAAATCGTATCAGCTAAAACGGCTTCGGCCGCCCAATCAACGTCGCATGTGAAAGAAATCATTATCGATATTTTTCCTGTTTACTCGTTTAAAGTTTTACTAAATTACTAATAATTTTAAAAATAATTTGGATATGAATTAATGCCAAGCTCTGATACTGCGCAAATTTCCACTATTGTTGATTTGATTCAGATAATCGATCCGAAATCTATACTTGATGTTGGATGCGGATTCGGTAAATACGGGTATCTTTTCAGAGAATATCTAATGGGCGACCTTTGGGATAAGAACAGAATTTTGGTGAACGCCGTGGAAGGTTATGAAAAGTATATTACAGATACACAAAGAGCCATTTATAATGAAATATTCCTGTGCAATGCCATGGATTTCCAGGTGTATCTTAAGCAAAAGTATGATGTAATATGTATGATCGATGCTTTTGAGCATTTATCCGCGCCTGACGGGGAAAAATTTATAGAGAATGTTTTAAAGAATGCAAAATATCTTTTGATATCGGTGCCCCGGTTTGTCGGGCCGCAGCACGGATTTACTGACGATCCAAACAAATTTGAGTCGCATCGTTCTTTTTGGACCAGGAAAATGTTCAAGACGATGGGTAATTGCTTAATTATGCCTAACAATGCCCGTAAAACCATTGCATTATTTTCTAACGATGGCCGTTTTGCGGATTCAATAATGAAATTCCGGAGCAAGAAATTTTATTTGAAATTCATGCCTTACATTATGGTTGATGGCTTAAATTATATGAATTGGTTTTTACGGAAAAATAACAAAGAAGAGTTTTTACAAAAATCTGATCTGGAAAATGATGGGCGCTCCCCGGGAGCCGGTTAATATTCCTGTCCTTCCGATAGTATCCTGAGGCTTTCGCTTCCGCAATTGAAGATCAGATCCAGAACCGACATGTATGGCTGGAATACTTCGCTGTTGAACTGCTTATATACCGGGTGTTTAAAGCTTTGAAACCTGACTTTTATTTTTGCCTCTTCAAACAGTTCCATCTGCAAATAATTCTTACCTTCGCTTCCTGAAATATACGTGTCTGCTTTCACGTTTTTGCATATGTCAACAAGCGCTTGTGTGCTGAATGTGTCAATGGGCGGCATATCAGAATTACGAACAAATTTTGTTTTAAGTCCTAGAATGTTTGCAATAGCCTGAATCAGATCCAGGTTTAAATCGGCTATATAAATATAGTCTTTTGAGTAGATCTCTTCGAATATCGCCGAGTATTCTTTAAAGTGCGGCGCGCCGCCGTATACGCTGCGAAGTGAAAACCAGTTTTTTTTCAGAGGTTTTTTTGTAAGGTCAATTTTTACTTCATTAATTTTTTGTCCGAAATTATGGATGACAGGCGCCGAGATCCATTGCCAAGAGTTTTTAATGCAAATCCTGTTCCTGTTCTGCCAGTCGTTCTTCTTAAACTGAGTTGTGTCGTAGATAACAAACACGTCAGCCTGGTTCGCTTTTTCGAAAAAACCGATATATGGAAGATAATTTGGCTGGTGTACTGTGCAAATCAATATTTTATTTTCACCTTTTTAAATTCAGCGGTTATTCAAGCACAATTTTGATAACTTCAAAACCTTCCACGTATTTATCATTTAATAAAATATCGAATGCTCTGTACTGGGCAAGACCCCTGATAGCTCTATCAGCCATATATCCTTTGCCTCCCTGCGACGAGTGCACCTGCACCGCCTGAAGCTTTAAATGAATGTAATCAGAAATATCCACAAAGAAATTAGGCACAAAATTCCTTGAAGTGCTGGGCGTTTCATAGGCGTACACTTCATTAACCAGCCTGCAAGCAACCAGAGACGCATAAAAAGTCGCCCTATGGTCCTGATGCGTGTCATTCCCGGTCGGGATGAAAACCATTGTGGGGTCGATCTCCTTTATATATTTCTCGATAACCGTTATGGTTTCCAGCCCTTCTGAAATATACCTGTCACGCAGGCTCTCAAAATGAAGCTTGGCGTTTATAAGCCCGGCCGATTCTTCAGATTCTTTGATCCTGTCATCCATAAGCGTGCCGCCTTCTCCCTTTGTAAGAACCAGGAAATGAACTTCGTTGCCCTCCTTTACAAACTTAGCCAAGCTGCCGAAGCAGCCAAGTTCAATGTCATCAGGGTGGGGTCCTATAGCTAATATTTTTTTCATATTATATATCTTTGATTAATTATTCATGTTTTTTTTCATTATTTCTTTAAAAACCCCATCGGCGCGGGCCGCCATAGCTTCATATGAATAATACTCCTCAACGCTCTGCCTAAGGTTTTTGTATTCATCCCTGTGATCCAGAACTTTTAATATTGCCGTTTTATAGTCATCCAGAGAAGCAGGCGTTTCGCCGATCTCATCTGCATTAGGGCCAAGATAATTCCGGAGCGAATAAGATACAACAGGAGTATTGCATGCGATGCTTTCCAGCGGCGCTATGCCGATGCCTCCAAAATTATCTTTTCTAAGCGCCATAAGCACATATACATCAGAGGCGCAATAATATTTATACAATTCGTTGTTCAAAACCCTCCCGATAATTTTGGCTCCGTATTCTTTTGCCATTGAGTAATATTCTTCACCCCAGCTTCCTTCAGGTTCGTTGCCTGCTAAAACAAGCTCAACTTCGGGCCTTGAAGACCGGATATCTTTCCAAATATCCAGCAGTTCTCCAATTTGTTTGTATTTATACAGCTTGCCGACATATAAAAGATATTTTTTATCAGGATCCCAGCCTAACTGCTTCCTGGCATCATCTTTTGGAATAATTTTGAATTTTCCTATATCAAGCCCCGCTGAAAAAATAATATATTTCATTAAAGGAGCCGACTTCTTTACATAAGGTATTTCGTCATAATCGCAGAGAAGAAAATAATCAATGTTTTTAAATGTAATCTTCTCCGCCCATATGCCTAACAATGCCCTTAGTTTTTTCAGGCCGCTTTCGGTTTCATACATAAAATAGGGCGACCAGTCTCCGTGATGCGTTGTAATGATTTTCTCTCCCCTGAGAAAATAAGCTATCTGGTAAGTTTGCCAGTTGTGAGTGTGGACAATGAATATGATCGGCGAACTTTTCTTACACTCTTTCTTCAGCTCTTTAATAAAAGCTCTGGAAAAATGCCCCAGCTTATTTATCCTGAAAGATTTGAAGACTCTGTATTTCAGCCCGTCAATTTCTTTTTCGTAATACTTTTCTTTGCAATAGCTATCAACGCGCCAGGTTTCAATTTTATAATTTTTCAGGTACTTATGGAAGAGATTTGCGAAAGCCGGCCCGAATCCGTAGGTAAAAAATCTGGCGCTATCATCCGGCTGCTTCGGAAACTGGCTCGGTTCATAATTGAAACTCAGAACTAGAACTTTCTGCATTATTTACAGTTTCATGTGATATATTTCAAACGCTTCGGCATATTCCAGTCCGAACTGGGCTCCGCGCGAACGCATCAGCCCTTTCATAACCTCTCTTGAAAAATAATATCCGCCGCTTTTAGTGGTTGACCACTGTGATTTGTAAAACTGGGCCGCCTTGATCTTCCTTTCAACAATTTCATTTGTAAGCTTTACATGAAGTTGCGGCCTGAAATTGTAACCGCTCCTGATAACCTCGTAACCCAAAACTGTCTTTTCCCTGAATAACCTTATCGCTTCATCGGCAAGCACAATATGGTCCTGGTGTATATCGCTTACAGGCGGAGTAAATATAATATCAACGTCTCCTTTTGAAGCAATGTCATAAAGTATATTCCTGATCTTGGACCTGTAATCATGAAATATTCTTGTTGGAATATCAAATACCTTAAGCGGTATCTTTTCCAGTCCAAGAAATTTCATTGATTTATCTTTTTCTTTCATGTTTCTCATTTTTCCGTCTTCATACCTGTCTGACATGACGTAAATTCTCAGGTTAATATCTTTAAGATATTTGAGTATGGTTCCGGAGCACCCGACCTCGAAGTCGTCAGGATGGGCGCCGAACACAATTACATTCTTCTTCTTTTTTCCGGGTTTATTTGAAAAAACAAATTCAGTCATAATTTATTATGATTAGAAGGCTTCTTAGATTGCATTAACCTTTTTGTTATTATGAAAATAGTGAAGTTTATGTGCATTATCAGCAGAAACAGATAGAACAGCGATTTGAAGATAAAATAATTCTTGCCATTTTTCACAGTCGGCGTATTATTTGCGTACATGTATCCGTCATAGGCAAACTTTGCATAGAAAACGTGAATGATCTTCTTAAGCAAAAAGTTCGGCTGATAGTTGTTTTGAAAAAATACATTTTCATAATATTTAAAATAATCGCGCCCAAGCAGAGTTCGTTTTGTAAAAAGAATTGAATCCTGCTCTATTTCCTTTTCACGCAAAAAGAAGTATTTATCGCTTATCTCAACTGCGTTCATGAATCCAAGCGCGTCAGCCTGTTTGAATCTGAATCCGTAAGTCGGGTCTATAACATACCATTTCTGGTATTTACTCGAATATACCTCGCAAATCTGGTGCGACGGGTATCCCAACTCGTCATTATATCCTGCCTCATCTTTATCGCCGCCTTTAAGCCCAACAATCCTGCATGGCAGGGAGTATTGAGCGCAAATCCGGATGAATAGCCAGCTGTTCACAACGCAATTTCCCAGCTCAAGGGAATCTTTATGCGAATTGAAATAATTAAGCGCCTGGTTGATCAGGGTATCATTATCTTCAAGAAGGCCATCAGAAACAAACTTTGATTTGTCCAGTCTGAAATTAGAAGTATCTGCGCCGGTTTCGTTCAGTTTACGTATTAAAACAGAACTTAAGAAGATCTGCCTCCAGTAAACGTCTTTCTCCGCTGATTTTGAAATCACAAGGTAAATTGAATCCTGAAACTTTGAATCCTTAAACTGTATAAAAATTTTGTTCCTGAGTTCGCTTGTCTCTGTCGGCAGCGTTATCTTAGCCGTATCAAAATATCCGTAGTCTTTCCGGGACCCCGCGATTTTTAACATTGAGTTGCCTTCGATGCAAACCATGTCAGGCGGAATAAAACTCAGGTTAACTTTCTTGATATTATTATACTGCAGCGGCGGCGTATAAACGTCGCTCAGGTCAGTTAAAGCCAGGATGCTTAAGCTCTTCCAAATGCTATCAAACAGCCAGCTTCCGGCATACACCGCTATTATCCAGGCAATGGTTGCGAGAAAGAGTTTCTTAAAAATATAAGATTCTAGTATAAATCTAATCAAAGATTTTAGCTGTTTTTAACTGCGAATTACATGAACTTAAAAGAATTTTTCTAAAAAAAGTATGTAAAATGAATCAAAACAAATCTTTAAAGCGGCAGCTAATATAAACCGGAACGCATTATATAAAAGACAATTTAGTAAAGACCGCCGTTAATATTGATTGTCTGCCCGGTAATGTAAGACGAATTTTCTCCAATCAGATACATCATACAACGGATAATTTCCATCGGGTCGCCGAATGCTTTTTTCGGTACAGACTCTCTTATTTGATTTCTCAGATCTTCAGGTATCTGATAAAGCAGGCCTGCTTCAAAATACCCCAATGCAATATTATTGATTGTGATATCCTGTTTTGCTATTTCTTTTGATACAGTTTTACAAAGACCTTCAAGGCCGGCTTTTGACGACGCGTAAGCTATTGTGCCGGGTATTCCCATTAGTCCAACCACAGATGATATGTTTATTATCCTTCCCCATCCTGATTTGCGCATATGCGGCAATGCATGTTTTATACATAAAAATGGCCCGGTCAAATTGGCGCCAATCACTTTGTTCCACGATTCCATATCCATTTTCCAGGAAACGGAATTTATAGACAATCCAGCGTTGTTTATCAGTATATCGATGGAACCGAACTCGCTGATTACGTCTGAAACCATTTTGGAAACATCGCTTTCAGATGATATATCCGCTTTGAATGAAGCCGCTTTAATTTTGTATTTTTTTAGATCGTCGAGAAGGTCCTCTGCAGCTTTGGAATTTTCATTATAATGTAATGCAAGGTTATGGCCCTGTTCGGCAAAGCCGGCGGCAAAATGTTTGCCCAGGCCGCCCGAAGAGCCCACAAGAAGAATATTTCTGTTCATTTTATTGTTCAATAATTTGTTAAACCTGAATGGCTCAGCATT
>CAZMRG010000098.1:0-12214 GCA_964568655.1 uncultured Ignavibacteriales bacterium
AATGAACTTATTTTAAAGAAATTTCTTCTGTTCATAATTTATTATTTCATTAAAAATTATACCTTATACCAATACTGAAGAGCGAAGCCCAAAGTGTTTGAAGGTCGCTGAACCAGTCCGGCGAATCAGTGTATCTTCTGTAAACTCCCGCTGAACCTGTCAGCGACAATTTATCATTTGTCAAAAATCCGGAATTCTTATTGCCTCTCAGTACAAAATTGAATACTAATTCGTCGGAATATCCCGAATTCAGCTGCCCTTCTACGGTCATATACTGCTCCACCTGCGTATAAACCGGCTTGAAGAAATATGCCCTTGTTTGAAGGTAATGACGGATTTCCATGGAGCCTGAAAACTGGGGATTAAAATTCTTTGAGAGCTTTGCCGATATTGTATTCGATTTCACGTCCCATGTATCCCAGTAATATTTGTATCCCAGCTGAAGTGAGACCTTTTTACTCAACCCGATATTTGTTCTCATCCCTATAGCTCTCCTGATCCTTGATTCGGGCTCAACCGGTTCAAGTGTACGAAAACTGGAACTATCGACAATTATTCTTACAACCTGGTATCCGTCAAGCATATAACCCTCAACATCCGAATATGATGCATCTATCTGGGTGATCACACTCTTGGAAAGTATTTGCGTCAGCTCAGCGCTTATTGTAGATGTGTTGCGATTATTAGTCCACTTCCATATTTGCGGGAAGACTTTATCAAGGCTTCGGAGAAAGCTCAATTGTACTATAGTGTTTTTCTTCGCAAACGGGTAAGTTAAAGAACCAACAAATGTTTTTGAAGAATAATCGTGCTCTATACTGTAATTTCCCGTTAAAGAAAATAGGCCTTCGGCAATTTTTTGATTGATACCAAGCCCTAGTTCATGGCGCCATTCATCAGGCGTGTTATCGCCGCCGCCTGTTTTCTTAGTCGTTGCAGAAGTTATCCCGTCAACCTGGAAATTAGCTTTCATCGAAGCGGCGGTTATTATGTCGGATAAATATCTGGCAGTGATCCCCGTGCCGCTGGAGAGTTTTTTGTTTAATGTAATTTCCGGATAAATAACCGTCACCCCGAAATTATCAAAATATGAATTTATTCTGGCGTCAAGCTCGTTTTCAGGAACATCCTGTGAATAAGCCTGCGAAGCCCAGGCAAAAATTGAAAATAAAATAAATAGAAAACAACAATTCCTGGAATTAGCCACAGCCGCAGCCTCCGCTTTGCGAACCATCGCCGCCTTCTGTGCCTTCTCTTATAAAGAGGAAATGAAGCTGCGCTCCTTTTTCCATCGGGTTCTCATCGAACATCATATTTGGGTCAGAAAGCCTTTCTCTTTCCCACGGCTGAACTACTGCGCACCCGCCGATAAAAAGCGGAAACAAGATCAGGAATAACAAAAATAACTTTGACTTTAACCTCATATATTATTTCGTCAGAAGTTCCTTTACTGTTTTATCAAGCTTATCTTTCAGGTCGTCGTTATAACCGACTTCCTTGTATTTAATAACGCCGTCCCGGTTTATTACAACTGTTGTGGGCATACCTTCCACATTATATAGAGGAGGGATCTTCGACTCGCTGTCAAATATCAGTGGGAAAGTAATATCTTCATTTATTGCATTCTGGAACTCTCTCATTTTATCTATTTGTGTATCAACGTTGATCCCGATTATCAATAATGAATCAGCGGTGTGATCATTATACAACTGAATCAGATGCGGCATTGATTTTTTACACGGCACGCACCAGCTTGCCCAAAAATCAAGCACAACTACTTTTCCTTTTAAGTCTGAAAGTTTTATTGAATTGCCGTTTAAGTCTTTTGCAGAAAAATCAGGCGCCTTGGAATTAACATCCTGCGAAAAACATCTAATTGAAAAGAATACTGCAATAAAGCAAAGAAAAAAGATTCTCGTCATTTTGTTCGTATTTTTAATGTTTGCTGCCGCCGTTGCCGTTATTGCCTTCCCAGATATTTGAGTGGCACTCATAACATGACTGAGTTACGACAAGAGTTCCGTTTGAATTATAAACGCCGCCTTTAAGATCCTGTCCATGGCATGTTTGGCACCCATCGGCGCTCTCGCCCCTGCGAATTGATGCATGGAAAAATCCTCCGAAACTTGAAGTATGGTCCGACGGCAGGTTTGCCTTTGAAGAAGGAGATACTATCATACTGCATGCGGAATAAAGAACCAATAGAAAACCAAAACTTATGTACAGCAGAATATATCTCATATTTTGAATTTGCGTTAAAACAAAATTAGAACTAACTGAGCTTATAAAAAATGACAATTGTCGTGAATAATCGTATTTTTACATTTTTTTACAATTATTGAATTGTAATAACTAAATATCCTGAATTTATGCGCAAATGACAACATTTCCGGTCATGTTGATATTACTTCTATTAACTCCTGTTGACTAATTCAGGTTCTTAAAAAATATCACCTTTTTTAATATTTGTATCAAACATTTGGCGGCCGGCATTTGAAAACCCATTACAATCTAATATCTATAAGTTATTAATTTATGCTTTTTTATGTCTAAGATTTTTAATAGTTTGCGCTTTCCTGTAATTAATCCCCTGTCAATAAGATATATTGAGCAACTATTGAATAGACACTAAAAAAACCAAAAACAAAATTAAATTGAATAAAATGAAAGCAATTACATTCCTGATGAAAAAAATCGCGGCAGTCGCTTTATTGTTTGCTGTTTTTATAATCAGTTGCGGCAAACAGGATGACGCTCCAAAAACAGACAACAAAGATACAGCCAAGGTTATTGAAACTAAGAAAGTTGAGCTTCCTACTTCAGCCCATATTGTATTTGACGTAACAGGGGACCGCGTCGGGACAGATGATGCTTACATGACCGGGAAGAAATTCCGCCAGGTAATGGATGTTAAGATCGGCGGCATAATGAAAAAAATAACTTTGATATCGGACGGTTCGATATTTTATCTTATTTCGGAATCCGGCGGGAAAAAATTAGGAATAAAAATGCCGCTCGATAGCAGTAAAGATTTTACTTTGAAGAAAAGCCCGGGCGAAGATTTCGAAGACCTGGTTTCCAGGCTGAACAGTTTCCCAACCGTAGGCTCAGAGGTTATTCTGGGAAATTCATGCGAGTTGAAAATAACCCCGCATAAAGATACAATGGCTGTATACCAGGGATTCCCGCTCAAAGCAAATTTCCGAAGCAAGGGTTTTTATATGATCGCGACAAAGTTTGAACCTAACCCGAAGATTACCGACGACATGTTTGTTCCGCCAACCGGAGTCGATTTTATCGATTTCAGTATGATGAGAAGAAGATAAAAGAAATGAAATAACAATTTTGAAGAGCCGGGATGTAATTATATTAAAGGGTGTTCCATCAGAACACCCTTTTTGCTTTCAATTTATTTTTCGTATGAATGTCTCGGGTACCAGTCATTGCCCCTGCCTTCAGGCGTGTAATCGTAGATATTCCATAAAGGCCAGATCATATCAACATGACGCCCATCCTGCCCTTTCTCGGACGGCACATACAATAACTCGGTAGATATAAAATGAAATATTCCATCCGCAGTTTTTCTGAATACATTAAGGGCCGGCCATTGTCCGCCTTTTTCATTTTCGGAAAAGTAATCATTGTTATAGCTGTTCTTGCCGGATGATAGAAATCTCAGCTTGTGCCAGCCCTTTTTATCGATCCATTCTTTCATTTTGTGTACATCTGACTTGGCAACAGCCACAAAATTCAGCCTGTCGTTAACATGATAAACCATGCCGTTGATCCCGTCCATTATAGATGAACAGCTGGTGCAGGGCGATTTATCGTTCGGGCCGAACATAAAACTGTAAACAACTAGCGTATCTTTGCCGGGCTTAAAAAGTTCCGATAATTTGGTTTGTTTAACTTTGCCGTCCGGCTCCAGTTCTTCAAACACATAATCTTCTTTTAACTTTCCGCCTAAGGGCATTTCCCTTCGCAAAGCGGCTACTTCCTCGATTTTCTTTCTCAGTTCTATTTCAGCTTCAAGAACTTTATCGCGCGCTTCTCTGTACGCTGCGCTTTCATTTGGAAATTGTTTGTTATGCAGGCTGCTCATGATACAATTAAATTAAGTTATTTTTAATATTAACGATTCCTAATTGCAATTTAAGACAATTTTCTTTAAAATTAAACCGTGAGGTCAAAACTAACGGCAGCTAAAAATGTAAGAATTACGCGATAAACGCAACAAAGTACATTATTTTGATATATTCTCAATTCCCTGGACCCAGAGCTTTCCCGAATCCTAACAAACTACTTAACATTCCTAACAATTCTTTATTGTGCCTAACCTTGCGGTAATCAAATCAAAACTTTCTCCTAAACTTAACATAATATTAAATTCACAAGGTATGGCTTTATTTGTGCTATGGCAACTAACCTATCGGGGAAGAAAAAGGCGCTATTCATCTGCGGGTCCAATAACCAAACCACTATGATGCACGAGATCTCAGGTCATCTTGATGATTTCGATTGTTACTTCACACCATATTATTGCGATGGATTTTTAAAGATACTATACAATGCAGGACTTCTGGATTTCTCAGTAGCGGGGAAGCGTTTCCAGGATGAAGCCGTTTTATATATTTTAACAAAAGGATTAAAACTCGACTTCGAAGGAAGAAATAATGATTATGATATAATAATCACCTGCTCTGACCTTGTGGTACAGAAAAACATAAGATCTAAAAAGATCGTTCTTGTACAGGAAGGTATGACCGATCCTGAGAATTTTATTTATCATCTTGTAAGAACATTAAGAATGCCAAGGTACCTTGCAAGCACTGCGACCACCGGACTCTCACACCGTTATGATGCGTTTTGCGTCGCATCCGCAGGATACAGGGATCATTTTGCCTCAAAAGGCGTAAACCCTGATAAAGTAATTGTCACCGGCATCCCGAACTTTGATAACGTATCAAAATTCCTGAATAATACTTTTCCGCATAATGATTTTGTACTGGCGGCTACATCAGACGCGAGAGAAACTTACAAAATTGAGAATAGGAAAAAATTTATTTTTAAATGTCTGGATATCGCTGATGGCAGGCAGCTTATATTTAAACTGCATCCAAATGAAGATTTTAAAAGAGGCGTGCGGGAAATAATCAAATATGCTCCGGGCTCGATAATATATACAGCCGGGAACGTAAACCATATGGTTGCAAACTGCAGCGTTCTGATCACCAAGTATTCTTCCGTAGTATATGTAGGGCTTTCCCTGGGAAAAGAAGTTTATTCCGATTTCAAAGTGGATCGCTTAAGGGAACTTACCCCCGTTCAAAACGGCGGAACCTCCGGCAAAAATATTTCTTTCGTTTGCAGGGCGCTTGCTGAAGGTAATAAGATTTGTCCGGATGAAGTACAGGACAGATTTAATCAGGATGCCGAAAATTATGACTATTCTAAATTGTCAGATTCATTGATCGGGGCTTAGATAATGGGAAACAAAATTCAAAAAATATTAACGGTTATACAGGCGCGGACTTCATCATCAAGGCTGCCGGGGAAAGTTATGCTTAAGGCGCTGGATAGATCGTTATTATCATTAATGGTCGAAAGAGTCCTCCGTTCGCGCCTTGCAGGAGCTGTTGTTGTAGCCACAACCGGAGAGCCTGAAGATGATATAATTGAAGAGCTTTGCGATAAAGAGGGCATAAATTGTTTTAGAGGAAATAAAACTGATCTGCTCGACAGGCACTATAAAGCGGCTATAGAGTATGATGCGGATATTGTTGTAAAAGTACCTTCTGATTGCCCGCTTATAGATCATACTATAATAGATAAGGTCCTTGATTTTTACTTAAAACATATAAATGACTATGATTATGTAAGTAATCTGCATCCCGCTACATATCCCGACGGCAACGACGTCGAAGCGTTTTCATTTTCAGCGCTGCATGACGCTTGGAAGAATGCGGCAAAAGACTATGAACGGGAGCACACAACTCCTTTTATTTGGGATAATCCTGCCAGGTTCGCAATCGGCAACGTAGAATGTGATAACAAGGAGCTGGATTATTCTTCAACACACAGGTGGACCTTAGATTATGAAGAAGACTTTAAGTTCATAAAATCAGTTTATGAAGAACTATACCCGTTTAATCCTGATTTTAGAATGTCCGATATACTGTGCCTGGTTGAAAGCCGCCCATATTTAAAATCAATTAATGAAAAGCTTGCTGGTATCAACTGGTACAGGCTTCACAAAAACGAATTAAAAACAATTAAACCTGTTTCAGGTAAACAAATGGCATTTTAATATGTGCAGAAATCTAAAAGCCGAAGAAATAGAACAATTAGAAAAAACCGCTTTTAATGTCAGAAAGCATATAGTAAGAATGTCAGGAAAAGGCGGCTGTTTTATAGGCGCCTCGCTTTCTTGCGCCGATCTGATCGTCTATTTGTATTCCAAAGCGCTCAATATAAACGCTAACAATCTTGCCGACCCCCAAAGAGATTATTTCTTTTTATCAAAAGGCCATGATGTGCCTGCTTTATACGGAACGCTTGCAGAGCTTGGATTTATTGAAAAAGACAGGCTGAATAATCATTTGAAGACAAACGACTCAATTTACTGGCATCCCAATGTAAACATCCCCGGTATTGAATTTCATTCCGGTTCGCTTGGGCATCTTCTTTCTGTAGCGGCCGGCGTAGCTTATGATTGCAAATCAAAAGGCTTAAAGAATAAAATTGTCGTATTAACAGGCGATGGCGAACTTAACGAAGGTTCAAGCTGGGAAGCATGTATGGTTGCGGCAGCGCTTAATCTGGATAATCTTATCATCGTTGTGGACAGGAACCAATTCCAGGCGAATATGCAGACTGAAAAGCTTATTCCACTGGAACCGCTGCTTGATAAATTCGAATCATTCGGGCTTGCAGCGGGTATTATTGACGGGCACAGCTTCCTTGAGATGGATTCTATTTTTTCGCAGTTACCGTTCGAGATAAAGAAACCAAGCGTAATTATTGCAAATACTTTAAGAGGCAAAGGATTGCCAAGCATTGAAGCCAGAGCCGACAGATGGTTCTGTTATTTCTCTGAGAGCGAAGTTGGCCAGCTACTTGAAGAACTGCAGGGCGGGAAGGCAGCCGAAATAATTTCAGAAGCGTTAATTGTAAGATAAATCATAGTGTATAATATGAATTACGAAGAACTCCTCAGAGAGTTAATAATGGAAGATGAAAGGATAATAATCCTTACCGCTGAAAACAGGGCGGCAATAAGAAATCTTCCGGACCAAATTGGAAACAGGTTCATTGATACGGGTATAACCGAACAAACTATGGTCGGAATGGCGGCGGGCCTGGCTTTGAGAGGCCGTATCCCTATTGCGCACGCTCTTTCTACTTTCTTAACGATGAGAGCGTTCGAATTCATAAGAACGGATATCGGAATACCCGGCTTGCCGGTAAAGCTTGTTGGCGGCGTACCCGGCTTCCTTTCCGAAGCAAACGGGCCGACCCACCAGGCTATCGAAGATATTTCACTTATGCGCGGAATACCAAATATGAATATTTTCTGTCCCGCTGATGAATCAGATATGTTATTCGGATTAAAAAGCATCATCAACTCAGATAAGCCTTTTTATATAAGGTTTAATAATCTGAAAAATGTAGCGGGCCATAACCCCAAATTCGAAATAGGCCGCGCCGAAGTCATTAATTACGGCGACGATATCACAATTCTAACTTACGGAATGCTTTTCCGGCAGGCATATGAAGCGATGATAATCCTGGAATCAAGCGGCCTATCGGTAAGACTCATAAATTTGCGGACGCTCAAGCCTATTGATGAAGAAGTAATAATAAATGCCGCCGAAGAAACATCGATGCTTGTGACTTTGGAAGATCATTTTTTAACAGGCGGGCTTTATTCCATTGTTGCAGAATTATTTCTGAAATATAAACTGCAAAACACAGTTGTTCCTATTGCGTTGAATAACCGCTGGTTCAAACCTGCATTGCTGCAGGACGTTCTGGAACACGAAGGGTTTACAGGGAATAAAATCGCCCAGAATATTTTGAAGAATTACGAAGAAAGAACCGAAACTGTAAAATTCAAAAGCCTAATTTAAATTACTAAACTAATGCCAAATAAAGTAAGGCTTAACCAGGATTATCCGGAGATTACCGAATCGGATAAATTATACGCAAGAGGCCTGGGACTGATCCCTGCTCTCACACAAACGCTTGCCAAAGGTCCCGGTCAATACGTGCAGGGCGTAGCTCCAAAATTCATCCAGCGCGGAAAAGGTTCGCATGTTTGGGATGTTGACGGGAATGAATATATAGACTACAATATGGGTATCGGCCCGGTATCGCTCGGGTACTCGTATGATAAAGTCGACCAGGCAATAACCGAACAGCTTAAAAACGGTATCACATTCTCGATGATGCACCCGCTTGAAGTAGAGGTCGCCGAGCTGATAAGGGAAGTTGTGCCTAATGCGGAGTGTGTGAGATTCAGCAAGACGGGTTGCGATATTACCAGCGCTGCGATCCGCCTGGCAAGAGCATATACCGGGAGAGAAAAAGTATTGTGCTGCGGCTATCACGGCTGGCATGACTGGTACATCTCCGTTACAGACAGGAACAAAGGAATTCCAAACGCTGTTCAGGATCTGACGCATACATTCAATTATAATGATATATCATCGGTAATAGAATCAATTGATAATGATACTGCCTGCGTAATTCTTGAGCCGGTAGTATTTGAAGAACCGAAAGAAAATTTTCTGCATAATCTTAAAGATGTCTGCCAAAAGAACGGAACGCTTTTGATATTCGACGAAATGTGGACGGGATTCAGGCTGCTTTTAGGCGGCGCGCAGAAATATTACGGAGTTAACGCCGACCTTGCCTGTTTTTCAAAAGCAATCGCCAACGGTATGCCGTTATCCGCTTTAACCGGAAGAAAAGATATTATGTCGCTTCTGGAAAATGACGTCTTTTTCTTCACTACATTCGGTGGCGAGGCGCTATCTCTTGCCGCCGCGAAAGCTACAATAAATGAAATGAAAGAAAGAAACGTTTCAGAATATATTTCCATTCATGGCAAAAGACTCATGGACGCTTATAATGATATGGCGGAATTTTATGAAGCAGGGTTTACAAAATGTTCCGGTTTGAACTGCAGGAGTATGATAACTTTTGACCAAAGCGCCGGGAATCCGCTCGAACTCAAATCACTATTACAGCAGGAATTAATAAAGCGCGGTATCCTGTGGTCAGGTACCAACAATATTAGTTTTTCGCATAGCGCCGGTGATATTGAGTACACAATTGAAGCGTTTGAAGAAGCGCTTCAGGTTCTGTCAAAGGCGGTGAAAACAGGAGCAGTAAGCGGTTCACTGAGGGGTAAACCGGTTGAGCCGGTATTCAGAAAGACAAGTAATTTTAACGTAAAACCAAGGACCGCGAAAGCGGTATGAAAAACTATGGACCGGAAAAAATCAACGTTTTTTTCTCTTTCGTTCTCGATATATATTTTACTCCTGATTTTTATAATGCTGACTTTTCTTTTTCTGAAATAAATAAAGCATTTATTGGAAAATCTCTTTTCACTAAAAGGTAAAACAGCTATTGTAACCGGAGGACTTGGTCTCATCGGTAAGAAACACTGCGAAGCCCTTGCTTCTGCCGGCGCAAATGTATTTGTTTGCGATATGGATAAAAACATGTGCGCTGATTTTGCCGCAACTCTGCAAACTGAATCCTTTGGATTCCCTCTCGACGTGACCTTTTCCGGCAGCATTATTTCACTTAGGGATTATGTAATAAGTAAATTCGGCAAAATTGATATACTGGTAAATAATGCAGCAATTAATGATATGGTCGAAAACCCCCATCATGACCCTGAGCTTGGAAAATTTGAGAACTACCCTCTTGATCTCTGGAACAAAGCGATTAACGTTAATCTTACCGGTGTTTTTTTGTGCTCGCAAATACTTGGCTCATCAATGGCCACCAGAGGAAAAGGAACTATAATTAATATAGCTTCCACTTATGGCGTTGTTGCGCCTGACCAGTCAATTTATAAAAAGCCTGATGGCTCGCAGGTTTTTTTCAAATCGCCTGTGTACCCGGCAACCAAAGGCGCTGTGATCGCATTCACTAAATTCCTTGCCTCATACTGGGGCGCTGCCGGAGTGCGTGCAAATACACTATCTCCGGGCGGTGTGTTGAACGGCCAGGAAGAATACTTTGTGAACAATTATTCTTTAAGAACGCTTTTGGGGCGGATGGCAAATCCGGCTGATTATCAGGGCGCAATAGTTTTTTTGGCCAGCGATGCTTCTGAATATATGACCGGCGCAAATTTAATTGTTGACGGAGGATGGACGGTATGTTAGGATTGAAACATATTAAAGAAGAGATCAGGAAAAAAGCAAAGAAAATAAAACTTGTTTTGACAGATGGCGATGGGGTTTTAACCGATACCGGAGTTTATTATTCCGAACGCGGCGAAGAAATGAAGAGATTTTCAATCCGCGATGGCATGGGAGTTGAAAGATTAAAAACGCTTGTAAACATTGAAACAGGAATAATTACGGGCGAGACTTCCGGCTCGGTGCAAAAGCGCGCTGAAAAACTGGGCATTACCGAGCTTCATCTCGGGATCAAAGATAAGAAAAACGTGGTTGAAGGAATACTTGAAAAGAGAAACCTGAAATTTGAAAACCTTGCTTACATAGGCGATGATACAAACGATATAGAAGTACTGAAGCTTGCGGGACTTTCGGCTTGCCCGGCGGATGCCGTGATAGAGATAAAGAATGTGACAGACATAATTACCGATAACCGCGGCGGTTATGGCGCGTTCAGAGATCTTGCTGAACTGATTATATATTCAGTTAACTACGAAAAACTTCTTTCAGACAGTAAAATGGAAATTCAAAACTAATCTCATAAAAAAATGAATAACGAAAAACACACTGCCTCAGGCAGGCAGAAGGTTAAAGTCGGAGAAAGCCTCGTAGGCGAGAACTGCCCTGTTTACATTATTGCGGAGATTGGTATCAATCACAACGGTTCGGTCGAGCTTGCTAAAAAAATGATAGATGGCGCGGTATTTGCGGGCGCAAACGCTGTGAAATTTCAAAAAAGAACCCCGGAAGTCTGCGTTCCACAGGATCAATGGAACATAGAACGTGATACGCCGTGGGGTAGGATGCCTTATATCAATTACAAAAGGAAGATGGAGTTTACGATGAAACAGTATTTTGAAATAGACCTCTATTGCAAACAAAAAGGAATCGATTGGTTCGCTTCGTGCTGGGATGAGCCTTCTGTGGATTTCATCGAGCAGTTTGAAACGCCGGTTTATAAAGCATCATCAGCCTGCTTAACAGATCATGAACTGCTTTTGAAGATGAAATCAACAGGCAAGCCGCTTATTATCTCAACGGGCATGTCCACAATGGAAGAGATAGAAACTGCGGTGAAGATCCTGGGAGAAGAGAATTTACTGATAGCTCACTCAACCTCAACATACCCGTGCAAGCCTGAAGAGTTGAATCTGAATATGATCGGGACGCTAAAAGAGAAATTTCCCGGAAATCCGATTGGTTACTCAGGGCATGAAGTCGGGCTGGCAACAACCTGGGCGGCTGTGGCAAAAGGCGCCGCGTTTATTGAAAGGCATATAACTGTTGACCGCGCAATGTGGGGCACCGACCAGGCGGCTTCTGTTGAAATCATGGGATTATACCGGCTGGTCTCGAACATAAGAGATATAGAGCGCTCGCTGGGCGACGGAGTAAAGAAGGTTTATTCCAGCGAGTTAAGCTCTTTAAAAAAAATGAGGAGGTTTCAATCCTCAGAGGAAATCGATAAAGCCGCTTAATGGAAATAAACTCTTTACGGTTAATAAGTTTTGCCGTTGTCAGCTCTGCAGCCCTTATATTTATCGCGCTGGAGAGATTTTTTCCCTATAACAGGGATCAAAAATTCTTTCGCGAGGGAATATTCAACGATTTTTTCCTTTATAATTTCCTGCAAAGTTTTCTGTTAGGGCTGCTTATATCTTATATAATTCAATGGATCGATTCAACCTCGGATCTGTCAAAATACAGGCTAATCGGAAACTGGCCGGTATGGCTTCAGCTCTTATTCTTTGTGGTCACGCATGATCTATACATATATTGTTTTCATCGGTGGC
>CAZMRG010000099.1:0-1975 GCA_964568655.1 uncultured Ignavibacteriales bacterium
AGTGAACGGTCGCGACCGTTCACTACATTTGGAACATCAAACTTAATCTTTGTATTCGGATTAAACGGATTTGGGTAGTTTTGAAATAAATTAAATATATCTGGTATTTCTGCACTGATCATTGATAAACCAACTAATGACGTTGTAAAATAATAAATTTCTGATTGTATGTTGCCTTCAGGGATACAAAAAAAACTAAGTCTCCAAAAATACGTTACATTCTGCTGAAGAATGCCGCTTGGAATTGAATATGATATTACAGAATTATTAAAATCAAGCTGTATAATCTGATTTTCAAATGAAGGATTAATAGCAACATGTAATGTAGTTATGTTATTAATAGTTTGACCAGGAGTCCATATTAAAGTTGGTGTGAGTGTATTAATATTTGCACCGTTTACTGGTATGGATGGATGAGGATATATACATGTTTGTGAAATAGAATAAGAAATCAACAGGAATATGAATAAGATGAAACAAAGTAATTTTTTCATAATATTAATCCATTCGTTTTTTTAAAAGAATTTATAAAATATAATTTCATTTTATTAAGACCATTTTTTTTGTGGTTACAAAATCACCTGCCATAAGTTTGTAAAAATAAACACCGCTTGGAAAGTTTGTTCCATCCCAATCAGCTTCATATGTTCCCGGCTTAAGCTGTTCATTAACTAATGTTGCAACTTCCCTGCCAAGAGCATCATAAATAGTGAGCTTCACCCCCACCGAGCCTGCTACAGCAGGCACGTCTCCCCCTGACAGGGGGAGAGGCGCACCATTGGTGCGCAGAGGGGGTGCGATATTAAACTTTATCTTTGTGCTCGGATTAAACGGGTTGGGATAATTTTGAGAAAGCGAAAACGTAGCTGGAACTTCACCGCTCACCGGGTTTACCCCTACAAGCGTTGTAGTATCTCCGTAAACTACTCCGTTTATAACACAACCCTGAAGAAGCTCTTCCCACCACCATGCCGACTCTGCCCAGCTGTAGCCGTAGTAACCTATACCCATAACGTAGGTTCCGACCTCACCGCCGGCGGCATGAGCTATAGTGAATGATTTCGACTTCCATTGTGAAACAAATAAATTTATATAACCTGTATCAGAACAATAATACTTTATCCCGGGATTGTCGAAACAAACCGAAACTGAATCTCCTTTTTTCGCGTTCAAACTATCCAGAGGAAATGGGTACCCGCTTCCGCAATTTTCACTTGTGTAGACATTTCCGGTGAGAGAATCTATCCTGATCAGTTTTGTTCCATATAATCGCGTTACAGTGTGCGGGCAATGACTTACCCAAAAAGTATCGTTGTATATTGAAGAAATCGAAATCTTAAAGTAAGTCTTACCATTAATCTGACCGGTTCCTGTTATTGAATACTTGGTCTGTATTACGCATGGAGTGCATGGGTATCCGGACCTTTCAATATAAACCCACTGATTGCCGACTTGCAGCGGAAGATACCTTATTATGCTTGTATCCTGCGAAAATGATTTTTGAGAGATTAACAACAGGACTACCGGCAGCAATATTGTATACAATTTTTTCATGCAGCCGCCATTATGACAATTGCTAACTCATAATTATCAGCTGTTAACTGATAATATGTTTCCAGCGAGAATAAATTCTTGAAATTGCGGAGAAGTGATGAGATATAAAAACAACATCTAAGGAATAACATAATACCTCCGGGTTCATTCGTAATATAATCATGTAAACCTAAAAATTGTATTCATTTACGCTAATTATATACGTTAAACAAATACTCAGGGCAAATACCGGCGCATTTCATTGACTTCAAAATTTAGTTAAGCTATATTAGCAGTCTAGCAAGTGAACTGCTAATCTAACAAATTCAAATTTCTATAAAACAATAATTTAATCTAAAGGAGAGTTATTTATGAATTTAAAACCACTTGGCGACAGGGTAATAGTTAAGCCCAAAGCGCCCGAGGAAAAGACAAAAGGCGG
>CAZMRG010000099.1:2075-12185 GCA_964568655.1 uncultured Ignavibacteriales bacterium
TTGGCGACAGGGTAATAGTTAAGCCCAAAGCGCCCGAGGAAAAGACAAAAGGCGGAATCATACTTCCTGATACCGCGCAGGAAAAACCAATGGAAGGCGAGATCATTGCTGTCGGCAACGGCAGAATAGCCGATGACGGCAAAAAGATCTCGATGGAGCTGAAAGTAGGCGACAAAGTTTTATACGGTAAATACAGCGGCACCGAAGTTAAGGTGAATGACGAAGAACTTTTAATAATGCGCGAAAGCGACGTATACGCTGTTATAAACTAAAGACCGGAATGTTTATAAGAACAAATCGAAATCAAAATTAAGATTTTTAATTAAAAACAGATCCCCGCTTTCGCGGGGACGAGTAAACTTAGGAGAACATAAAATAATATGGCATCAAAACTAATTCAATTCGACACGGAAGCAAGAAGCGCATTAAAGCGCGGTGTCGATAAACTTGCAAATGCTGTGAAGGTCACTTTAGGACCTAAAGGCAGAAACGTTGTAATAGATAAGAAGTTCGGCACGCCGACCGTCACAAAAGACGGCGTAACGGTTGCTAAAGAAGTTGAACTTGAGGACCCAATAGAAAATATGGGCGCACAGATGGTTAGAGAAGTCGCTTCGAAAACATCTGACGTTGCAGGCGACGGAACAACTACAGCTACGGTATTAGCACAGGCTATTTACGGCGAAGGACTCAAAAATGTAACCGCAGGCGCTAACCCAATGGACCTCAAAAGAGGTATCGACCTTGCCGTTGCAAAAATAGTAGAAGGCCTGAAAGGGCTTAGCAAGAGCGTTGATAAAACCAGCAAAAAAGAAATTGCACAGGTTGGTTCAATTTCAGCGAACAATGATTCAATAATTGGCGAGCTTATTGCAGATGCTATGATGAAAGTCGGAACCGACGGAGTTATTACCGTTGAAGAAGCAAAAGGAACAGAGACCACAGTTGATATAGTAGAAGGTATGCAGTTCGACAGAGGATACCTCTCGCCGTACTTCGTAACAGATGCCGACACAATGGAATCGATTCTTGAAGACCCGATGATCCTGATCTACGACAAAAAGATCTCGACAATGAAAGACCTTCTCCCAATCTTAGAGAAAGTCGCCCAGGGCGGAAGATCAATGCTGATAATTTCAGAAGAAGTTGAAGGCGAAGCTCTGGCTACATTAGTTGTAAACAAACTGAGAGGCACTTTGAAGATCGCGGCTGTAAAAGCCCCTGGATTCGGCGACAGAAGAAAAGCGATGCTTGAAGATATAGCCATCTTAACCGGCGGAACGGTTATCAGCGAAGAAAAGGGATTCAAGCTTGAGAACGCAACGCTTTCATATCTTGGAACCGCGAAAAAAGTTATTATTGATAAGGACAACTCGACTATTATCGAAGGCGCCGGAAAGAAAGACGATATCAAGAAACGTGTGAACGAAATTAAAGGACAGATAGAAAAAACTACTTCCGATTACGATAAAGAAAAATTACAGGAAAGACTTGCTAAGTTATCAGGCGGCGTTGCTGTATTGAAGATAGGCGCAGCTACCGAAGTTGAAATGAAAGAGAAGAAAGCAAGAGTTGAAGACGCATTGCATGCAACAAGAGCGGCTGTTGAAGAAGGTATCGTTCCGGGCGGCGGAGTGGCTCTTATCAGGGTTGCCTTTAAGCTTGATGAATTGAAACCTGAGAACCATGACCAGAAGATCGGAATTGATATAATCCGCAAAGCTATTGAATCCCCGATGAGACAAATAGTCGACAATGCCGGAATCGAAGGCGCGGTTGTTATCAATAAAGTAAAAGAAGGAAAAGATGATTTTGGTTTCAACGCATTGACGGATGAATACCAGAACCTGATAAAAGCCGGAGTTATTGACCCGACTAAAGTTACAAGAATAGCTTTAGAGAATGCTGCATCAGTAGCGTCGATGTTGATAACCACCGAGGCTGTTATCTGCGAGAAGCCTGAAAAAGAGAAACCGGCTCCAATGATGCCTCCGGGCGGCGGTTACGGCGACATGTATTAATCAGATTAATCAAATTTGTCAGATTCATCAGATTAACAAATTTAACCCCGGCAGAAATGTCGGGGTTTTTTTATAGTTGTTATTTACTTTTCACTATTTGTTTATTCTCCCCCGTGTTCGCGCGGCGTGTAGGTTTCTCCTGATTTTATTTGATGCGTATATGGCCCGTTCCAGTCTTTGTAAAATATTTCCATCACCCTGTCCTGGAACTGCTTGTTGATCACTTCAACGCCCACATTTCTTGTATTATAAAAATAACTCTTCTCCGCGTTAGCGGAACCTATCCAGCATGCTTCATCGGCTGTAACATATTTTAAATGTTCAACGCGCGCGAAAGAAATGTAACCGCCGGACCACTCGGGTATCGCGCTGTACTTAACTTCTATATTAGGAACGTCGGAAAGCCTCTGCAAAGATTCAATTGTCCCCCTGCCAATACTCCAGTCTGAAACGATGAGTTTTATTTTCACTCCCCTGCCAGCCGCCTGCTTGAGCGCGTCATCAAGTTCGCTCCAGTATCCTTCTTTGGTTTCGGGTTTGTATGTAAGAAACTGCAGATCGACTTCCGACTTCGCATTATTAATAATATCAAGTATGATTCGCAGATCCCATCTTGCACACAATTTCACCGGCGACTCGCACGGTAATACAGTAATGCCGTTCATATCTATCGCCGGTACAAAAGTCTCACTGCCTTGCCAATCGCCGCCATCATTTAGTTCGCAATAATCCCAGTCGCATTCGAATAAGCTTTTATAGTGAGTCGCAATTTCTGAGTTCTTCACCTTTACACCCAGTTCATGAATATGTTTCAACGCGCGCCAGTCGAAATTCTGGCTGCCGAGAAATACTTCTGCAGTATCAACTACAAAATATTTCGCGTGCTGAATTCCGCCGGCCAGTCTGCCGAAGTCGATAACATGTTTCACTATGTTCGGACTTTGCGCCTCAAGCCATGTAACATCATCGGGATATGTCTTAAACATTTTTGAATCAACAATGATCTTTACTTTCACTCCACGCAGGGCGGCTGCTATTATTGCGTTCAAAACATCATCAAGAGGTTCGCCCTTTTTGTTGGTCACATAAAACTGTTCAATATCCAAAGTTGATCTTGCAGAGTTGATCATCTCAAGCCAAACTTCCTGCGTGTTGCGTATGTCAGCGTTATCAAGCATCGTCTCTACGGGAATACTTTCAACAAGCTCTATATCGTTTGTTTGAGAATAGGATTTCGAAGTTATAAGAGTGGCGCTAAGATACAAAAGCGCTAAGAAAGAAATTTTAATCTTTCTATCGAAAGTAGTTATCATTTTCTTTTATTCAAAATATTATCGACCCGAGAAAAAGATTATCGAAAAATTCAAATTCACTGGTTTACTGGTTCACCAGTTCACTAATTCACCAATTAACTACTGCTGCGGATTTGTCGGCCTTAATTCAATTTCATGCACAGTAACATTCTCCGGCAGCGAAGCCGCTATAAGACAGGCCTCTGCGATGCTGGGCGCGTCCAGCGCAGTTTGTTTAGCAAAGCCAATACTGCCTCCTCTCTTTGAATTGAAGAATGCAGTGTTAACCGAACCCGGGCAAATTGCCGCAACCCTGATATTGTATTTTCTCACTTCGAAAAATAATGAGCGGCTGAGTCCCATTACTGCATGCTTAGTTGCGCTGTAAATTGAGCCGGTAGCGACCCCGTTCTTCCCTGCAATAGATGCGATATTAATAATTGTTCCGCTCTTTTGTTTTATCATATATGGAAGGAAAGATTTAGTGATCATGTATAAAGCGCGCACGTTAGTGTTAAACATCAGGTCAAAATCTTTCAGTTTGGAATCTACCAGGTTGGCAAAAATCCCGAAGCCGGCGTTGTTGATAAGGATATCTATCGTTCCAAATTTCTTTATGGTCTCAGATACAATTTTTTTGACCGAAACTTCTTTGGAAACATCGCAGCAGACAGTTATAAAATTTGCTTTATGATTTTTCCATTCACTCCTGATCTTATCCAGGTCTTTTTTTGTGCGCGATACCAAAACTACTTTAGCGCCTTCTTTCAGAAACAGCGCCGCCGCTGCTTTACCGATACCTTTGCCTGCGCCGGTTATTACTGTAACCTTATTTTCAAGTTTCATATGATTTTTTAGAAATTATTAATACAGTGAGGGAACGTTTATATTCAGTTTAATCCTAAATCTCAAATCCCTGCCTGAGCCGATGCTTCGGCAGGCGGGTAAAATCTCAAATCCTACAAGTCGCCTTTGATCGGGCGGATAGTGACTTCTTCTATTACCACTTTCTTCGGCTGACTGGCAACTGCTACAACAATATCGGCAACTTCTTTAGTTGTCATCATGCGCTTCTGATATTTCAGTCTGGATGCCTGGCTCCACATTGCAGTATCAACCGCGCCGGGTAAAATATTGGATACTTTAATATTGAATTTTCTTACCTCTGCTCTCAGCACATTGAACAAAGCGGAAAGTCCGGATTTGGAAGCTGAGTAAGCCGCGCTATCGGTGAACACAGCGTTTGCTGTGATAGAAAGGATATTGATAATGTGGCCGCGTCTTTTTTTCATCATAACAGGCAGAACAGTGCGGGCAGAAAGAAAACTTCCGCGTAAATTTGTTTTCAGTATGTTATCAAACTCAGGGGATTTCGTCTCAACAAATGATTTGAATGAAGTTACCCCGGCATTATTTACAAGTATATCGATCGTGCCGCAGCGTTCGAGGATTTTATTCTTGGTTGAAATTATGCTCCGTTCTGAATGCACATCGCATACAAATGCATAAGCTTCGTGGCCCGCGAACTTAATTTCATTTACGAGCGATACCAGCCGCGACTTCCTCCGGCCTGTTGCAACAACAACATGCCCGGCCTTGGCAAATGCTTTCGCAATGTCAAACCCGATTCCGGTCGAAGCGCCTGTAACCCAAACTACACGATTCATAGATTAAAGATTATCAGATTCAAAATTCAAGACTATCAGATTGAAAGACTTCAATTCTTAGCTAAGTACTTTATAAACCCGGATAAAGATTTTGAGATCAATTCTGATTTTGAAAACAAAATATTAAAAACTGATTTATCCAGATACCCTAAATCTAGCGCTATATACAGTTGCGATCTTGCCTCTCCGGATGAACCTTTTGCAATATACAAAAATTGGATGAATTCTTTATTAGTTCTTCTATCAAATCCTTCTGCAATATTTGACTCACTGAAATGCCTGCCCTGATTATTTGATTCTTCAAAGAAAAATCTTTACTGAACTTTTCTTTTTCCGCCGCTGAATAAATTTCATTTACAAGCTCTCTGGCCTTTTGCCAAACTTCCAACTCTTCAAATTTTTGATATTTCATTCCGGGGTTTTCAATTTATGAAATATTTAATTTGCTTATCTGTTTATCTGAGATCAATCAATCTGACAATCTTGAATCTTATAATCTGATAATCAATACGTGCCCCATACATCTCTCAATGTATTGGAAATCTCGCCAATAGAAGAATAACATTCAACGCATTTCAGAATGTATGGTAAAATATTTTCGTCGGTCAATGCCGCCCTGCGGAGCCCGGCAAGATTCGTTTTGACCAGCGTATTATCGCGCATACTCTTTACCTGATTCAGTTTTTCGACCTGTGTCTTCTGAATCGAATCATTTATCTTAAGAAGTTTAATGTGCTCATCATGCTCAGGTTCTACAAACTGATTAACGCCTACAATAATTCTTTCATTTTTCTCGATCTGCATTTCGAACTCGTAAGCGCTCTTTGCAATTTCATCCGCCTGGTAACCAAGCTCGATGCATTTAACAGCGCCGCCCATACTTTCAATCTTATCAAGATACTCCCATACTCCTTTTTCAATTTTGTCTGTGAGCTCTTCTATTATGTATGAACCTCCGAGAGCATCAACAGTATCTGCTATACCGCTTTCGTAAGCGATCACCTGCTGAGTGCGCAATGCCGTCTTAGCTGAATCTTCCGACGGTAAAGCAAGCGCTTCATCTTTTGAATTTGTATGCAGCGATTGCGCTCCGCCTAGCACAGCCGCCATGGCTTCTATTGTCGTTCTTATCACATTGTTTTCAACCTGCTGCGCTGTAAGCGATGAGCCGGCTGTTTGGCAATGGAAACGAAGCATCATGCTCTTCTCGCTTTTAGCTTTGAAGCGTTCTTTCATGATTTTTGCATACACCCTTCTTGCAGCGCGGAATTTAGCGACTTCTTCAAGAAAATTAATTTGCCCGTTAAAAAAGAACGAGAGCCGTGAAGCAAACTTATCCACATCAAGTCCTTTGCTTATTGCGGCTTCAATGTACGAGATTGCATCAGCCATAGTAAACGCAACTTCCTGTATAGCGTTAGAGCCGGCTTCGCGGATATGATAACCGCTGATCGAAATTGTGTTCCACTCCGGAACATGATCGTTACACCATGCGAAAATATCCGTGATGAGGCGCATGGAATGTATCGGCGGATAAATGTAAGTGCCGCGCGCGATGTATTCTTTCAGCACGTCATTCTGAATTGTGCCGGATATTTTTTTCAGGTCCGCATTTTGTTTTTTTGCTACCGCTACATACATGCAAAGAAGTATTGCCGCCGTTGCGTTAATTGTCATCGATGTTGATACTTTATCAAGCGAAATTCCATCAAATAAAATTTCCATATCCTTTAGGGTATCAATTGCTACTCCCACTTTTCCTACTTCGCCTTCAGCGATCGGGTCGTCGCTGTCGTAACCAATTTGAGTGGGCAAGTCAAACGCAACAGATAAACCTGTTGTGCCCTGCTCCAAAAGAAATTTATATCTATTGTTGGAGTCCTCGGCGTTCCCAAAACCGGCATACTGGCGCATTGTCCAGAATCGGCTTCTGTACATTAATTCATGAACTCCTCTTGTGAACGGATATTTGCCCGGGTCGTTTAACTGTTCTTCATAGTTTTTGGATTCCCCTTTTAAGTAAGGGGGGATTTCTATAGCTGAATCTGTGAGAAATGCTTTCTTTCTTTCTTTGAACTGTTTCATAGTTTCCTTAATCTATTTTCATAGCTATTCTAATTCATAACTAAACATATCAAAAATAAGATGATTAGATTTGATTTTCAATTTGAAAAGGAATCCGGATTCATTAATGGTCATATTAATTCCTATAACCTGGATTCCCGCTTTCGCGGGAACAGGAATTTTAGATTCGATTTGATTTTCAATTTGAAAAGGAGCGCCAAAAACAGGGCAAATAAATGGATAGAATGCTATTGGTTATGAAATAAATAATCCATAATTTTGGGGCAGTTAACATTAAGAGGAGAACATTTTATGAACAAAAAAATTATCGCGCTTTCGTCAGTCGTTCTTTTACTTGCGTTCGGGTTCCTATATATGAATTCCGGCAAGCTGATCGCCAGCGGCAAGAGTTACAACAAAAAATGCTGCGTCGATCAATCGACCTCAACGACCAAGCAGGAAGTAAAAGCTGGCGGAGAAGCGCCCGGCACAACCGAATATGCTAAGTATGAATTCACGACCGACAAGGCTTGCTGCAACGAAATGAAATCGGCGCTGCAAAAACAAATTATGGGCGCAGGCGGAGTTAAGGACGTTAAGTTCAGCGAAACATGTTCAGCCTCTAAGATGACCATGGTCACTGTTTATTATTCTGCAGGTGAAACAAATGAGACCCAGCTTGCATCATATTTGAAAGACAAGAATATTGATTGCCCGATGACAAAAGACTGCGACAAAGAAGGATGCTCAAAACAAAAAGCAGGCGGCAACAAAGACTGTCCGAACGGAGTTTGTCCTCATAGCAACAAAAAGACAGGCACAAAAGAAATATAATTTCTTTAATAAGAAATTTTTTCGCGAAGGGATTCGATATTCGAGTCCCTTTTTTATTTGCCTCACCCCAAAGAATTTTTTCTGAACTTCTTATTGAACGCAAAAAACATTATTTTTGTTAAACGAAAAAATATAATTAATGATGCCGGAAAAATTTTTAGTCGGCGATAAATTTATTGACGCCGAACACTCGAGAGAAATTATTAATCCATATACGAACGAAGTTGTTGGAGAAGTGTATGAATCAAACTCAACGCACTTTGATAAGTCAGCTGCATACTTACAAAAAACATTTGAAGTATATAAGAACGCGCCCGCTTACGTCAGGTCGGAACTGCTTTGCAAGATCGCAAATAAAATTTCAGAGAAGAAAAACGAACTCGCTAAACTAATTACGGATGAAACGGGCAAGCCGATAAAATTCTCGCTCGTTGAAATTGACCGTGCGGTATTAACCTTTCGCCTGGGAACTGAAGAAGCTAATCGTATTCATGGTGAGGCGCTGGACCTGAGCATAGCCAAAGGCTCCGAAGGCAAGCTGGGCTTAGTGAGGCGCTTCCCAATGGGAATGATACTAGGAATCACACCATGGAACTTCCCAATAAATTTAGTGGCGCATAAAGTAGCGCCGGCGCTCGCATCGGGGAATGTGATAATGCTTAAACCGTCATCCAACTCGATGATGTGCGGACTTGCAATCGGGAAAATTGTTTTGGAAGCTTGCAAAGAAATGGAGCTTGGCTACTGCCCTATCAATGTGCTTACACTTTCGGGGGGAGAGCTTGAAGAACATTTAACGGATCCAAGAATAAAACTGATCAGCTTCACGGGTAGTTCTGATGTTGGCTGGGGCATACGCGCTAAAGTTGTTAAGCCGCGGGTCTCGCTTGAGCTTGGCGGCAACGCCGGAGTGATAGTCGCCGAAGACGCTGATATAAAACCGGCGGTCGCAAAAATTACCGTCGGCGGATTTTCTGCGGCGGGACAAAGCTGCATATCAGTTCAGCGAATTTTTGTGCACAAGAATATTTATGATGAGTTCCGCGCTAAGCTGGTTGATGAGACTAAGAAAATAAAATTCGGGAACCCGTATGAGGAAGATACTATCACGGGACCGATGATAACAGAAGATGAAGCTATGCGCGCTGAGAGCTGGGTGAAGGCGGCTAAGCGTGCTGGCGCTGAGATACTTACGGGCGGTTCGCGTAAAGGCGCCGTGCTTGAACCAACCGTAATTGAAAAAGCTCCGGACGATACAAACGTTAAATGCAACGAAGTATTCGCGCCCATAATTACTTTAGATAAGTACGCCGACTTCGAATCCGCGGTAGCAAATATAAACGACTCGCGTTTTGGGCTGCAAGCAGGAGTGTTTACCAATGACACGAAAAAAATCCTTTACGCGTATAACAACATCGAAACAGGCGGAGTGATTATTAACGAAGCATCCGCTTACAGGATGGACTCAATGCCATACGGCGGAGTGAAAGATTCCGGGAACACAAGAGAAGGGGTTTCTTATGCAATCAAGGAAATGACAGAAGAGCGCATCCTTGTAATTTAACAAAATCACAACCAGCTGCTTTGAATTACTAATTACTAAAGACTAATTAATACACATCAATTAGTAAATTATAAATAGTAAATAACAAAAAAACAGAAATTCGAATTTCGAACTCTAAACAATATCGAATACGTAAATTCGAAAACAAAACATATCAAAAGCAAAAACAGTTCACCACTAAGCACACAAAGGCCGCTATATTGTTCCCATGTTTTATTCATCCCCTGCATACAATAATACACTATAAACACTATTGAGAATTCGGGTCTGGAAATAATGCGCTTAACGCGCTTGATGATCTTCGACTCCCGGTCAAGCCGGGAATGACAAGCAAAAAACTTTGTACCGGCAACTTGCGTCGTAGGCGTCCCCTTCGGGACAACCTGAAACTAAGAATTTGCAACCTTTCGGGACAGGATGCGTTTAGTGGGTACATACCGAATGGATTCCCTCTGCGGTTCTTTAACATATGGAGCCGTAGAGGGCCCCCTTACTTGTTTGGCAGTTTTTGATACTTTCAGGGATAATCTTCGTTATTAAACAAAAATTAACGTTCATTGGAATATAAACGTGTGATATTCGTGCTGTGAAAGACCCGTTTTGAACAACTTACTGGTTAGGAAAAGTTGTTTTATGAGAGAAACAGCATAAAAGCAGAATTCGTAACA
>CAZMRG010000100.1:0-8939 GCA_964568655.1 uncultured Ignavibacteriales bacterium
GAAACAAAAATAAAAATAAAATTGAGGGTAATTTTATTAGTATTTGTCGGTATGCTCTCCCCGACTCCAGTTAATTCTAATAGGTAGATGGAACCTGATTATATTTAAAAAACCCGGGTGCATCCTGATGTGCATCCGGGCTCTCAAAATATATATTAATCGCTAAAACAGGTAATCCGTACATGACACAAAATGTCAGACGGAATAAACCATATCAGCTATTTTATCAGAAGCATTTTCTTGGTATCCACAAATTCTCCGGCGGTAATCTTGTAGAAATAGACCCCGCTTGCCAGATTTAATGCGTTGAAATCAACGTCGTATTTTCCGGCCTGTTTGAATTCATTTACCAAAGTCGCAACTTCACGCCCCAGCAGGTCGTAAACAACCATGTTCACAATTCCCGCTTTGGGAATATCAAATGCTATTTTTGTGCTTGGGTTAAACGGATTCGGATAATTCTGAGCCAGCCTGTAAACGTATGGAACTCCGTTGCCTAATGGCTGAATGCCTACTAACGAGTCAACATTTATTCTGATAATTTTTCCGCTGTCTCCAACCGCCCAGCCAATGCCGCAACCATTGTTCAGCGTCGCTACGTCGGCTGCCCATAAACCTTTTGTATCGCCGAAAGCAATCGACCAGTTCGTACCGCTGTTCGTAGTGGCATAAAGACTGTCGCCTCGTGTAAACCAATAATACGTGCTGTTAGCGCCCGCCATACCGGTTATGTTTCCGGCTCCGGGAGCTGCAAGAAGCGTATAGGTCGCCCCGCCGTTGGTTGTTCTGTTCAGCGTCTCGCCGCCGGCCAGACCGTTATTTATATCATTAAAATGCATGCAATAAGAATCTAAGAATGTAGTTACGCCTGATGTCCAGTTTACGCCGGCATTAGTTGTATGATATACCTTTGTGTTGTTTGTACCGTACCAAATATTAGATCCCTTAACATTTATTGAATTATTCCATCCCGCTTCTGAACCTGCCTGCGGTACATATAAACCTGTCGAGTCCCATGTTGTGCCGCCGTTGGTAGTTCTGAAAAGAGACCACCTGCCTCCAACAGGATCGCCGTAAGCAAAACCATTATTGACGGTTGTAAATACCATACCGTCAATAAACCCGCCTGTCTGCGTAAACACCTGCGTCCAGTTTGTGCCGCCGTTTGTTGTTCTGTAAATGAATGTAGCTGCGGCCGAAGTTGTAACCCATGCATTATTTGCATCAACAGCGGTAACGTTGTAGATATCGCCGGTTATTACGCCTGTATTAGGATTTGCATTTGTCCATGTGGCGCCGCCATCGATTGTTTTTCTTACAGTCGCTGTTGCGCCTGCCACCCAGCCGATATATGGGCTGACTGCGCAGACAGCCTGAAATAAAACCGTAGCGTTTGAGAGCTGGTGCGCATATGTATGTGTGCAGACAGTTGTTGGAGGAGCTATATCAAGACCGAAATTTAAAGCGTTTGCATCCTGCCCGCCATAAGTAAATACACATGAAGCGGCATTAATATATGTTCTTCTTACCCCGGTAAGCGTATTTTGCCTCAGAGTCATAACCGTTGAAGTTGCAGCGCACTGAGAAATATCAAGTATAAGGCTCTGGGTATTATTATATGCAAAAGGCCTGTCAAGCGTTATACTCATCCACCCGTTTAATACTGAATTCAGAGTAACAGATGCCCTGTAATAAACAGTATCAAGCTGCCCTGTATAAATAGCGCCTGTAGGGAGCGAAGTAATGGCGCTGAGGCCCATTTTCACAGTGAGCGATGTTAATGTATTGCTGGCCGCGCCTGTCATGTAGATATAGATTGTAGTTATATTACCGGAAGGAGCGCCGGAGGGCTGATTAAAATCGCCTGCCAGAAACAGCCATTGAACCTCTTTGCCTGCTGTTACTGAAAATGGAAAAATATTTGAAGATGACCCAACACCCTGGTAGTTATAATATTGCGGCTGCTGAGAAATTGAAGAACTAACCAATGCAAACATCAGAACCAGGAATAAAGTAGCATTCTTGAATCCTAAAATGTTATATGTTTTCATAGCATTCTTAAATTATATTCGAGAATTGATTTGAGGTTTCATGTTGAAAATTTTAAATTTTTTTCATAAGAACCCGAAAAAGCCTGAATAAACTGAGAAGAAGTTTTTGAAATTCTCAACAGTGCCAAGACTGTTAGAAGCTATTATTTGATTGGTGTTCCTCTAAAATAGATGAATATCCATTAAATTCAAGGGTTTATCAAATCTTTTATAATTAATATATCAGTTTTAATCGATATATAGTCCTGAACCCCGGTTAATTTTTTAGCAAAGGGATCTGAACAAAGATAAAAAACCCGGATGCATCAAATCAGCGCCCGGGCTTTTTAATTTATGTGTTTAACTGTCTTAGCTTATTATCCGTCTATGGCTTATTTCTGCCATTTAGATAATGCCAATACGGCTATTTTATCAACAGCATCTTCTTTGTTTCAACAAAATTACCGGCTGTAATCTTGTAGAAATAGATCCCGCTTGCCAAATTTAATGCATTGAAATCAACGTCGTATTTTCCTGCCTGTTTAAATTCATTCACTAATGTTGCCACATCGCGGCCAAGCAGGTCGTAAACAACCATGTTCACAATTCCCGCTTTGGGAATATCAAATGCTATTTTTGTGCTTGGGTTAAACGGATTCGGATAATTCTGAGCCAGCCTGTAAACGTATGGAACTCCGTTGCCTAATGGCTGAATGCCTACTAACGAGTCAACATTTATTCTGATAATTTTTCCGCTGTCTCCAACCGCCCAGCCAATGCCGCAACCATTGTTCAGCGTCGCTACGTCGGCTGCCCATAAACCTTTTGTATCGCCGAAAGCAATCGACCAGTTCGTACCGCTGTTCGTAGTGGCATAAAGACTGTCGCCTCGTGTAAACCAATAATACGTGCTGTTAGCGCCCGCCATACCGGTTATGTTTCCGGCTCCGGGAGCTGCAAGAAGCGTATAGGTCGCCCCGCCGTTGGTTGTTCTGTTCAGCGTCTCGCCGCCGGCCAGACCGTTATTTATATCATTAAAATGCATGCAATAAGAATCTAAGAATGTAGTTACGCCTGATGTCCAGTTTACGCCGGCATTAGTTGTATGATATACCTTTGTGTTGTTTGTACCGTACCAAATATTAGATCCCTTAACATTTATTGAATTATTCCATCCCGCTTCTGAACCTGCCTGCGGTACATATAAACCTGTCGAGTCCCATGTTGTGCCGCCGTTGGTAGTTCTGAAAAGAGACCACCTGCCTCCAACAGGATCGCCGTAAGCAAAACCATTATTGACGGTTGTAAATACCATACCGTCAATAAACCCGCCTGTCTGCGTAAACACCTGCGTCCAGTTTGTGCCGCCGTTTGTTGTTCTGTAAATGAATGTAGCTGCGGCCGAAGTTGTAACCCATGCATTATTTGCATCAACAGCGGTAACGTTGTAGATATCGCCGGTTATTACGCCTGTATTAGGATTTGCATTTGTCCATGTGGCGCCGCCATCGATTGTTTTTCTTACAGTCGCTGTTGCGCCTGCCACCCAGCCGATATATGGGCTGACTGCGCAGACAGCCTGAAATAAAACCGTAGCGTTTGAGAGCTGGTGCGCATATGTATGTGTGCAGACAGTTGTTGGAGGAGCTATATCAAGACCGAAATTTAAAGCGTTTGCATCCTGCCCGCCATAAGTAAATACACATGAAGCGGCATTAATATATGTTCTTCTTACCCCGGTAAGCGTATTTTGCCTCAGAGTCATAACCGTTGAAGTTGCAGCGCACTGAGAAATATCAAGTATAAGGCTCTGGGTATTATTATATGCAAAAGGCCTGTCAAGCGTTATACTCATCCACCCGTTTAATACTGAATTCAGAGTAACAGATGCCCTGTAATAAACAGTATCAAGCTGCCCTGTATAAATAGCGCCTGTAGGGAGCGAAGTAATGGCGCTGAGGCCCATTTTCACAGTGAGCGATGTTAATGTATTGCTGGCCGCGCCTGTCATGTAGATATAGATTGTAGTTATATTACCGGAAGGAGCGCCGGAGGGCTGATTAAAATCGCCTGCCAGAAACAGCCATTGAACCTCTTTGCCTGCTGTTACTGAAAATGGAAAAATATTTGAAGATGACCCAACACCCTGGTAGTTATAATATTGCGGCTGCTGAGAAATTGAAGAACTAACCAATGCAAACATCAGAACCAGGAATATAACAGCATTCTTGAATCCAAAATTGTTAAATGTTTTCATAGCATTCTTAAATTTAATTTGAGAAATGATTTGATTTTAGAAATGATTTGATTTGAGAATTCATGTTGCATAATTTTTTAGAATTATTTTCAACAGAACCTGAAACAGCCAGAAGCGCTGAGAAGAAGATTTTGAAGTCTCAGCAGAACTAAGACTGTTAGAAGCTAGAATATGATTGGTGTACTTCTAAAATTAACAAAACAACCATAATATTCAAGGGTTTTTCAAATCTTTTTTATAAATTATACCAGATTAAATCGGTCGTATATACAGTTCCTCATTTCCAGCTATTTTTATCAGGTAGATGGAATTGAACCGGAGATAGAAAAGCCCGGATGCGTCTGTTATGCACCCGGGCTTTTAATGTGTTTTTAGATCAACTGTTTTAGAACCTCATCCTCCAATTGCCTGTCCGGCTTTATGGATAATGCCATTGCAGTTATTTTACCAGCCCTCCAAAGGCGGGTGTCTAAAATAATTTCATTATTTTATCAACAGCATCTTTTTGGTTTCTACAAAATCCCCTGCGGTAATCCTGTAGAAGTATACGCCGCTTGCCAGATTTAATGCGTTGAAATCAACGTTGTACCTACCTGCCTGTTTAAATTCATTTACCAGGGTTGCAACATCGCGCCCCAGCAGGTCGTAAACAACCATATTCACAATTCCTGCCTTGGGTATATCAAATGCGATCTTTGTGTTAGGATTAAATGGATTCGGATAATTCTGAGCGAGCCTGTAAATATTAGGAACGCCGTTACCGATTGGCTGAATGCCTACTAACGTGTCAACGTTTATTCTTATGATCTTTCCGCTATCTCCAACGGCCCATCCGATACCGCAGCCATTGTTTAAAGCAGTTACATCTACGCCCCACAATCCTTTGGTATCCGCAAATGACATCGACCAGTTTGTTCCGCTGTTAGTGGTGGCAAAAAGACTATCACCGCGTACAAACCAATAATATGTTGAGTTTGCTCCGGCCAATCCGGTTACGTTGTTGAAACCTGGGGCAGTTAGTGTAGTGTAAGTTGTGCCGCCATTAGTGGTTTTATTCATAACCCCTGTTCCTACCAGTCCGTTATTCACATCATTAAATTGCAAACTATATGAATTTGCATCTCCGGTAGTTCCGAATGTCCAGTTAGCGCCGGAATTAGTAGAGTGATAAACCCTTGAATTATTTGTGCCAAACCAAATATTAGTTCCTTTGATCTTGATAGAATTATTCCATCCGGCTTCTGATCCGGCCTGGGGTACATACAATCCTGTTGAATCCCAGGTTACTCCGCCGTTCGTTGTTTTCCATAACGACCATCTTCCGCCAACCGGATCGCCGTAAGCAAAACCATTATTGACAGTTGTAAATACCATACCGTCAATAAACCCGCCCGTCTGAGTAAACACCTGCGTCCAGTTTGTGCCGCCGTTGGTAGTTCTGTAAATGAATGTAGCAGCAGCCGATGTTGTAACCCATGCGTTATTTGCATCAACAGCGGTAATGTTGTATATGTCGCCGGTTATGACGCCGGTATTCGGGTTTGCATCTGTCCACGTGTTTCCGCCGTTTATAGTTTTTCTAACTGTAGCTGTTGCTCCGGCAACCCATCCTACTGTAGGAGAGACCGCGCAAACAGCCTGGAATAAAACTATAGAGTTGGAGAGCTGATGCGTATATGTATTTACACATGCCGATACCGGTGATTGTCCTTCAGCCCTTAGTCCCAATGCCTTGTAACTTGCAAAAGCTGTCTGTAAAGTTGTCCATACTGGCGGAGCTGTCAAAGCAGTGGAATAGAAACCCGGCCATAACGTTGTTCCTGCATTTTCATCTGCTGCAACATATACCAAAATGTTCGGATTGTCGTCATACTGCACGCCAATATAAACTGCGCCGCTGTTGATCACAGGCATAGATACCGTTGATGAATACCACTGGTATAACGGGTATGCCGGAGGCGTTGTTATTGTTTGGGTAGGCGACATATATAATAGATTTATACCCGGGCCTGTTGAGGCCGAATCATACATAATAATATTGTAATTGAAATTAGCGGGCGCTCCGGAGACCGACATAAATCCAACGCATATCTTTGTGTATTGCCAGGGATAAGAAGCTGGTCTCATTTTTTGAACTATCTTTGCGGAATCAGAAAGTATTCCGTAGCCGTTAGCGTGCAGGTTGCCGTCATGTTGTTCATGGCCTGCTCCCAGGCAACTATCGCCAAGTGTATAGATAATATCATAGCTGGGAGGGTACGTATGTTTTGTGTCTTGTGAACGAATATCAGTTGTAATTTTGTTTTGAGCATTCGAGCCATATCCTACAAATAGCATAAATGCGGCAAGGATTGATAAAAAAAGTCTAGCTGTTTTCATTTTTTTAAAAATAATTCTTGGAAAATCGTTGTGAATTGAAATTTCTAATCTTTGAATAACTTTTTTGAGATGCTATTCAAATGAACGCTGATAATCCCGGCGGATGTAAAAATCCGAAGGCGAGACTAACAGTATAAGTCTGTTAGGAAAGCAAGTATATTGATTGGTGTAAGTACAAAATCCTTTAAAATCAGTTTATAAACAAGGAAATTGCAAGCGCTTTTAAGATTGATGGATGAGAAAGAGAATAATGGGAGAAACTGTCTAAAATAATTCTTCCTGAATTATTTCGGGGTTTTTGAATTTGCCGTAGTCTAATCTAATTTTACGTTTATTTAACCCAAATTTCTCACAGCTGATCTTGAATAGCCTGTGAATCGATTCAGCAATTTGACCTTCGCCTGACATCCTTGAGCCGAATTTCGCGTCAGATAGCTCGCCGTTTCTTACATCGTGTATCCTGTTAATTATTTTTGAAGCTTTCTCAGGATAATTCCTGTTCAGCCATTCGAGAAATAATTCTTTCACAGAGAAGGGGAGCCTGAGCATTACATGTCCCGCAAACCTAGCGCCTCTTTCAGACGCTTCCTTTAAAATGGCGGGGATCTCCTCGTCGTTGAGTCCGGGTACTACAGGCGCAACATTTACGCCGACAGGAATTCCTGCATTCGAGAGTTTTTCCAAAACATCAAATCTTACAGAAGGTACAGAAGTTCTGGGTTCAAGCTTTCGCGATAATTCCCGGTTCATAGTAGTAATTGATATTACGGCTGTGGCGAGATTCTCCTTTGCCATTTCAGAAAGCAAATCTATGTCGCGCAGTATCAATGCGTTTTTCGTGATAAGTCCGACCGGATGATTGAATTTTTTAAAGACCTCTATACATTTTCTTGTAATTCCGAATTTTCTTTCAATTGGCTGGTAACAATCAGTGTTTCCTGAAAACATAATTGGCTGCGGCTTCCAGCTTTTCTTTTTAAATTCCTGTTCCAGTAAAAGCGCTGCATCTCTCTTTACCATAATTTTTGTTTCGAAGTCAAGGCCGGCTGAAAATCCAAGATACTCGTGAGAGGGGCGTGCGTAACAATATATACATCCATGTTCGCATCCGCGGTATGGATTGATACTGTGATCAAAACCAAGATCGGGACTATCATTCTTTGCTAAAATTGTTTTAGTGTCGTCAAAATAATAGGTGGTAGGGACCTTTACTTCTTCATCATCATAACGCTCTATGTTTTCATCGTCATAATCAATGAAAATCTGTTCAAAACGGTTTTTCGGATTTAATCCGGCGCCGCGCGATTTTAAGTCTATGTTTTGCAATGTCAGGTAATATTGTTAAAGGCTAAGTTAAGAAGTAAAAATTTTTAAATCAAATCAGGGGGTGATATAAATCAAATTAAAGAAGCAGTTTTCATGCCATTGATAAGGTTTTCAAAAAAAACTATATTTGTGGGCACCCTTAGCTCAGCTGGTAGAGCAAATGACTCTTAATCATTGGGTCGGGGGTTCGAGTCCCCCAGGGTGCACGCTTCTAACCTCTTTAAGTTTAGTAACTTAGAGAGGTTTTTTGTTTTCGGCTAGCCAAATTGTATAATTCTCGTTACGATTCCGCTACGATTTCTGACATATGACCTGTTACTTTAAGTAGAAAATCATTTTGATGACTTTTAATACTAAGACGTAATATAAACGGAAAAGTCGGTTAGAATACATCCAACCGACTTTTTCATGTTCTTGTTGACAATTAGAAGAATTACATATTAACGCAGTATTTGCCCAATAATATTTTGGGAAACCAAATCTGTCACTTTTACTAAAGTAACCTTTTTGATTCCCTTGGTTGTGCCACTTGCAAATTGCGCAATCTTATCTCCTGGTTTGATATTTACGAGATCTCTCACTTCTTTTGAAATAACCATTTGTCCCTTTTCATCTATTGTGACAACGCTGCGAAGCAAATTCGCGTTTTTTCTAGGTGTTTTTGAAGATTTTGTCCCAGCCATTTAGTTCTCCTTTTTTGTATTATTTTGAAAAATAGAATTTTTTTGAAATTTCCAATTATTTGGATTTCAATATAATTTCAGAATATTTGTGTAATGTCTTGATTATGTGTGCAAAAAAACTATTTACTAGTTAAAAAACAAGTCATATTCTTCCTGTGCAAACATACTATATTCACATGCCTCTTGTAAATACTCAAACCCGTGATTCTATTGACTTCATCGTTCCTGAGTTTATAACCAGTTTTTCTTAATTTCGGTTTCTTT
>CAZMRG010000100.1:8949-12111 GCA_964568655.1 uncultured Ignavibacteriales bacterium
ACTCATTTATTTCAGAACTTAATTCACTATGGAACTTTAATTTTTAAAGAAATGTTTCTTTTTTGTGAAGGCCCAAAATCATATTTTCCAAAACATTAGAGTGTAGAAATAAAAAAATGGTAATAATTAAATCTCTAAACAGAGCGCAATCGATTTTCCATAATATTTCTGTTCAAGAAACAAGAATAATCGCAATTAAATTTTTCAGAGAGGAGCTGCCGGCGAGTGAAAGTTTGTTATTTAAGGTTGACAAATGTTATCAAACATTTTATAATTAAAAGGTCGGGCTGTTACAGCAGCTCGACCCTAAAGATAAGCCTCATGTACGTCGCAAAACGTCGCCTGTTTCGGCGGGGCTTGTTATATTAACCTCAACCTATGTTTTATGATTTGAAGCTAATATGTTATATATAATAGCACTTACGAATTTTATAAGCAAGCTAAATCATTTTGATAATTTTTAGGTGCTTTGAAAAAACGGTAAATATAGGGTTTTAGATTAGATTCTGTTTGCATGATTCAATAACTATAAACTAAAATTGTTCAAACATGATAAACATTAGGAAGCGCCACCAATGCTACAAAACCATAGACTAGTTCATTTTATGACGGTTTTGAACATAGTTTCAATGGGTGAAAGATATGCCAGCAACTTTAATTAAACACAATTTTTTAATCTAAAACTAAAAAAAATGAAAAATATAATAAAAGAAACACGAAAAAGCATTACTATTGATAGTTTCAAACCCCTTAATTTTAAAAGTAATCTGGAAAATAATTCGTACTCAATAATACTAGACAGCAAGAATGCACTCTTTTATTGGGTGGAAGGGACATCGTTCTCTCGAGATTCAGAAAATCACCCACTCTCAATTTTTGTAAAGGACAATGGTATATCGGCATTGTTTATAGCAAAAATTCAATTGCGGTCCGCAGCGTTTTCACCGTATTTGCCAACATCGAGTGCGCTTCGTCATTTACTGCAACGCTATCCAGATGCTTTTTCAATGTTTTCCATTGCCTATGGTTGCGATGACGAGCCTCTGTGGGATATCGGCGATAATTACATTGACCCACAAAACAACCTTCTTCAGCAATTAATCAGGACACGTGACGTTGCATCTAAGCCTCGATTCAAACGCAATTCCAAATTATTAAACATACCCTTATTTGCTTTGCCAGCTGAATTTGGTGTATATGCTAAGGATATTAATACCAATATTTCGAAATCTCTGCCCAACAAATCTTATAGATACGTTTCCCGTTGGTTATCGTTTATTAGTCGTATTATGATCAAAAATTGTCTGAAATAGTTTTCAGCTGCATTTACGGCCTAATTTTCTAAAATCACCGTTAGTCTATGACTGGCGGTGATTTTATTTTAACTAGATCAATATCTCGCATTAGCAAGTGCGTGTGTTTGAAAGCTTTGCCCCACGATTACTCTATATTAGAAAAAGATATTTTCATTGATAAATAAGTGAAAAATGACTGTAATGAATAGTGCAATATATTTTGACTGAACGCAAGTGGTGCGTTTAAGCTTTGGTAAATCTATAATTTGGATTTCTTATTTAATTCGTTTTTAATATTGAACAATAATGACTTATATAAATCTACTGGCGTTTCCGGGCAGCCATATTTTTTTTCCGTAAATGTTCTGTATAACCACACTGCATTATTATGGTCGTAGACCGAAAATATATCGACACGATAGAAATAGATATATTTCCCACTGTGGAATTTCGTTATCTCAACATGTTCCGATGTATGAAATTCATCTAACACATCCCTATGGGAAGCTAAAAAACTTTCAATTTTAGAAAGCAAATCCTTATACACATCTTTAACCAATGCATACGAATTGCTTTCAATGATGTCTATTTCTAAAATCTGGTGATCAACACCTGATTGGTATAAATGGATCTTCGAAAAATATTTCATATATAAATCAACAAAATTTGAAACCAGAGTTCAAAAATATAAAATTAGAGATTAATTACCCATATTCCTATTTACCATTTAAAGCTAGAGTTGCTTCAAAAGTATTGCCAAAGTATTGTCAAAATCGTTAAGATTGGCAGCTGGGAACGCATAACTAGTGCCATCGAATGATATTCGATAACTTTTGAGCAGATTATATGCCAGCACAATTAAGTTCTCTATTTCGTCATACTTTATTACTTTTTCCGATTCAATCTCTTTTTTATTTCTGGCAAAACCTCTATCTGAATGAGCATAGCTTTTATCACGATAAAACATTAGGGTAAAAATTTTTTCTTTATTTTCTTCCAGTTTTAATAAATCCTGTTCAACTTGACTAATGTCTAACAATGGTATCCGATCAGCCTTCCAGTCTTTATCCGAGACTACGTCATTTCTTTTCCAGACAGTTTCTTTACTAAATAAAACTACAAAGTTTTCTTTAATGAATTTGAGAATATTAGGTATATTAATGTGAGAACGAGGTCTAAAATAGCTATCTACGTCGTACAACCTAGAAGTTGATATGACAACGTCAGTAGTTAATGCATCTAACACCTGACCCCAGAAAAAACGGGATATGTTTAATATTTTAATTTTATCTTCTTCTAGCTCATTGAGATATTTAAGAATTCTATATTTTGCCAAAGCATTCTCAATATCCCTAAACAATAAATCAACATTATAAAATGCCAGGAATTCTTTTTCTATTTCTTTGTTATTCAATTTATGTAATGTTTAGTTATAATATTTCAATCCTCATACTCAATATTAATCTTGTTTTGCCTAACATAATCCATCATATTTGCCGGTTCGTAATTTCTAAATTCAAGCGGCGTTACCTCAGGATAAGCAGTTTTCTTTGCTAAATACTCTATTACTTTTCGAGCAGATTTTACTAATTCCTTGTTCCTCCCGGCATGGTAGATGTCATTTAATATCTTAATTTGACTAGATTTAATATATTTTATACTTCGATCTTTGCCTAAGACTACTGTTATCTTTTCGGATTTAGGATGAACAATTTCATTCCTGAATTTTATTAAATCACAAAAGTCATTCCAGAAAGGCATTTCTTCTGTTTTAATGTCAAATTCTCGAGAAGCCGGCAGTATTTTTTTTATTTTCTCTCTTAAATCTATTTGCAGTTCTATATCGTATATTGAAAAATTCTTATAG
>CAZMRG010000101.1:0-11975 GCA_964568655.1 uncultured Ignavibacteriales bacterium
CTATTTGATTTCGGCGATGTTGATGGAACCGGAACCAATGCAAGATTGCAGCACCCGCTCGGTATTGTTTATAACAGCCAGGACCAGTTATTGTATGTTGCAGATACTTATAATAATAAAATTAAAGTAGTCGACCCCAAAACCAAAGAATCAAAAACATTTTCAGGCACGGGACTTGCAGGAAACAGAGATGGAAGGGAAGATGCTCAATTCAACGAGCCCAGCGGACTTACTATTATTAACGGTAAAATATATGTTACAGATACGAATAATCATTTGATAAGAGTTATTGATATGCAGACCAAAGAAGTGAGGACCGTTAAGATTACCAATCCCGATAAGCTTATGGCAAATATTAAGTCAGATAAGAACCGCAAAATTGAAAACGCGATCAAGCTTGATGCGGTAAGCTTAAAAAGCGGCGATTCAAAAATTAAATTCAATTTTAAATTACCTGAGGGATATCATATAAATCCGGACGCGCTGCCGGAAGTAAGCGTTTGGTCGGATGAAAAAACCGGCGAACCGATTGATAATGAGATCAGTACGGCTGTTTCAATGTTTGAAGTGCCTGTTAAAATTAACAGCGCTAACGGAAAGCTTAACGTGGAAGTGCTGATATATTATTGCGATACCGAAAACGCAGGCATATGTAAATTCCGAGACCTGTTTTTTGAAATACCTGTTACAGTCGCATCCTCCGGCAACGATGCAGTTGATATAAATTATACTTTGAATTAAAGAAAGTTTATCCCCGCGGAAGCGGGGATCTTTGCTTGTCATTCCCGACCTGATCGGGAATCTAGTGAAAGATCTTAAAAATAGTTCATTTTCTAGCCCTACTAGATTATTATCTGCACTATTCCCCGCCCGTTATTGTTTTTAGCAAATACATTCCTCCCGGACTTATAGCATACCCCACTTTATCATTTACGAAGAATATTGAACCTAGCGCCGGGGGGTATAATGCAATCCATGTATTACCATTATCTTTTGATACTCGCAGTAAATTATTGCTTAACTCAAATTGTATACTGTTCTTAATAATTGGATCCTTTTTCGGGAAATAATTTTGATATTCATTTTCATTCCCGATACGTTTTGTATTCCAATTTATCCCGCCATCAAAAGTTGTAAACAAATATTGAACGGAGTAAAAAATATCGATATCCAAATTAGTTGAGTAAGCTCTTAGATAACCAGTATTCTCATTTTCGAAATATATTGCAACATATTGATAGGCAGGCATTAGCTGGCTGATCCATTCTCTTCCTGCATTAGTTGTTTTGTAAACAGGACCATCGCCAACAACGTAACCTGTATTTGGATTAATAAAAAAGACAGAACGTAAATATTTGTTATTTTCGGTAAGCTGTGTTTCCCAGTTTAATCCTCCGTCCGATGTATGCAAAACAATTCCATTTTTGTAGTTATCAAGATGCTCTTTGCCCTTCCCGCCCACTACCCATCCGTTATTTTCGTCAACAAAAAATTCATTTATTAAAAAAAATGTTGAATCAAATAATAAAATTTTCCAATTTCGTTTTTCAAGATTTAAATATTCGATTTCTCTTTTAGCGTAGATATCGATAGTATCCTCCAAAACTTCTTTGGTCCTCATTACAAAAGTAAAAATGCTATCGCTGTGTAAAGGGAATTCAATCGTCATTTCGGTATCCGAATTGCCAATGTACGATGCGTGAAATATATGAACGCCATTAGGTACGCTTGCAATTTGACATAATCCAAAATCATCTGTACCGCATATAAATTTTGTTCCCTGAATTTTTATTATAGCGCCTGCAAGAGGTTCATAATTATTATCCAAAACCAAACCCTTAAATGTATCGTTCTGGGCGATGCCGATGGTTGTAATTATTAATAAAAGTGTGAAGAAATAAAGTCTCATAACCTGAACTTTAATTACTCTAAAATTATCAGATGTATTTTAGTAAGTAAAGGCAAAAATTAGATTTTATAAAGGACTGATTTCTCGAGCCCTTATTATCTTTTCGAATATGCTTTCAATTAATTGATAGATTGTTTCATATCTTAAATTCCTCCGTGTTCTCTACCGCCTATGGCGGTACGCAGTGCGTACTCTGCGTGAAACTAATCTCAAGTTGTAGAAAGAAAACCAAGATTCCTCCCGATAAAATCGTACGCCGTTGTTGGTGTTCGCCAGCCGTTGTTGGTGCTTGCCCGTCTCTGAAGGGTTATCACCAGCAACCTCAGGGCATCCAAGAGATTTTCCCCCTTTTCCCGTACATTTCTTCATAAATTTAATACCCGTAATTTTGTATTAATGAAGACTCTCGTAACCGAATCAATCAAAAAAGCCGCATCGTTCATAAAAAAAGGGGAAGTTGTCGCATTCCCTACAGAAACCGTTTACGGACTTGGCGCAAATGTTTATGATATAGAAGCCATCAAAAAAATTTACACCGCAAAAGGCAGGCCGTTTGATAATCCTTTGATAGTCCATGTTGCTTCAAAGAAAGATATTTTAGTACTAGCAAGCGAGATCCCCGAATTAGCAAAGAATATAATCCGCGATTACTTTCCCGGTCCCATAACTGTGATACTTAGAAGAAATGAGCTTATTTCAATGCTTGTTACAGCGGGACTCGGCACCATAGCAATCCGCATGCCTTCATCAAAGGTCGCGCTTGATTTTATTAAAGAGTGCGGCGTGCCCATTGCCGCGCCATCGGCAAACTTATCAGGCTCGCCATCTCCCACAAGCTATGAACATGTGCTGGAGGACTTTGACGGAAAGATCCCGTGCGTGCTGAAGGGCCCTAATGCAAAACACGGACTTGAATCGACCGTAATTGATTGTTCATCAGGCATTCCGCATATTTTAAGACCCGGAGTTATAACTTTAGAACAGCTTAAAGGATTGAATGAAAGAGTGGCTTACCAGGCAAGAACCGGAAAGATAAAAAGTCCGGGGCAGAAGTATAAACATTACGCTCCTAAAGCAAAAGTGATATTGCTCCCGAACGGAAGCAAAGAATTGCCTGCATCGGATTCTAAAAAACTCAGAGCATATATTGGAATTTCGCTTCCTCTGAATTTAGATGGAATCGCTTCGGTCAGGATTTGCGATGATATGAATGACTATGCCAAAAATCTCTTTTCTTACTTCAGGCAATGCGATCGGGAAGAAATGAAAATTATTTATGCTGAAAAGGTTTCTGAGGAAGGTATTGGCCTGGCGATAATGAACCGGCTGCAAAAAGCGGCAAAATGATTTGAGAATTGTGATTTGCGATTTGAGATTTAATAATTCTCAATTCGCAAATCTTAAATCTCAATTCCCGTTGAACCATCTTCTCACAACAAATCTCTCTCCGCTTCCGCTGTTATAGTCATTTACCGGTGTACGTGTGCTCATTATATGTTGAATTGTCTCCACCAGATCAGTTTTCACTACGCCACCTTTAGATAGTCCGCTTTGAATAGCTGTCTTTTCATCATAAACATAAATCACATGTCCATCCCAAACCGTCATATCCAGAGGCTTTACCTTAGCCGCGATTTCTTCAGCGGTGAGTCCTTCAATTTCAACTCCATTGCCGTAGTTTATCAGTTTGCTTGTGTTGCGTTCAGTGTATCCGTTTGTTGCCTGGTACATAAGTCCCGAGCAATCGCAGCCGCGCAGGCTCCATTTATATTTTAAATCGTCCGAAATATTTCCTTTCGGAGGATAATATTCCAGCAGTTTATCTATTCCGCCGATATAATCGCCGCCCCAGCAGTACTTTTCGCCAACGGCTCTGTCAAGAAATTTATAAATATCAGCTTTTGACGGGAGCTTTGTTTCCCGGGGTTTTGGCTGTTCGGTTTTAACTTCAACAAATCTGCTGTCTATAAACAACAACGAGCCGTACTGGTATTCATCGCATTTGCAGTTATATACCTTGTGGTCGCCGTAATCATATTCTCCCAGCAGTTCAAACACGGTTCCGGGCAGCGCTATGAATTCCATTTCGCGGATTAGTCCCTGGTTATCGGTTCGTATCGTCATTCCGTCGGCGCCGCCAAATACACCGGGGAAATCCGGACTGTTCAAAACGGGCGTAGGCTCCTTTGCCACTGCCCACAAATCCTGTGCGGCAGAAAATTCAGTAAGTGCAATCATAAGTATGGTTAATAAAATAATCCTTCTCATTATTATTACAATAATATAGTTACGCCTTGTTCCCGCATGCCTGCAGCAGGCAGGCGAAAGCGGGAATCCAAATCAAAGAGCTCTATGAAAGAGCTACAATATACGGAATAAATGTCAATATTCTTTTTTTGAGTAACTACAGTCACAATAATATCTATTTTAGCATTAAGAGTAAACTGTTAAAAATGATTTATAAAGTTGCCATAGCTCTAGTTTGTATTATGTCCTTTTCTTCTGCAACTGCCGCGGGTAAAAATAGGATTCGATTTAAGATTTCCGTTGAACTAGCTAAAACGGAATATAAAGAATTCGAGCCAATTGATATACTTATAAATTGCAAGAACGCTGGTTCAATTTCCGATAGTTTATTCAGTTTTGATTTTAATTTCTTTAATGGATATATGCGATGCTGTTTAACAAATGAAAATGGAGTTGAATTCAAAAGCAAAGATATAACCAGAGATTTGATCTTGGGATTTCGGCCGGATTGGATTCTTGCTCCTGGCGACTCGATGTTATTCAACCAGGAAATTAATACTTGTGGAAATATTTTAAATAAAAGCGATAGTTCTTATTTTACTGGATATTTTTTACCACCAGGAAATTACACTGGATATTTGTATTGGAATCAAACTTATAGAACATGGTTATCTGATGGGATAAGAGGTTTGGATGCCGAATCGATTACAAAAAAATCAAACGAGTTTCATTTCACGGTATATTCTGCAGATGCGTATGATATGCAGGTTTTGAAGAAAATGAAAAATAGCGGAGTGGATACAGTTTTGAATCAGCATCAGTTTAATGAATACAAAGAATATATGTATAGAGAAAGATTCCGGAATATTTACATCTCACAGGAAGACACTGTTTCAAAAACCAAAGCCATGATGGATTTTATTAATGATTATTTTTCTTCTTATCCTGATTCATATTATTGCTTGAATTATATTTATCGGTATATCATTTTCGAGTCTCCGAAAGATGAAATCGTCATAGAAAGTAAAATAAACGATCTGGTTGAAAAATATAAGGGTACAATAATCGAGAGATACTTGAATAATCATTTAATAAGGTCCGATCTCATCAACGGCATAATGAACGATAAATTTGTTAAATTTTGAAAATGGAAAATGAACCTAATAAAACGAAGTCAAATTGGAAGAGAATTGGCTTTGTTCTTTTCATTACTTTCATTTCCCGTCTCTATCACATTACATTTCCAGTCCTTGGATGGCACTCGTGGCGGCAATCTGATACGGCTTCTATTGCGCGGAATTTCTTTGAAAATGGATTTAATATTTTATATCCGCAGGTAAACTGGGGCGGAACGGGGACGGGTTACGTTGAAGCTGAATTCCATATTTATCCTTTCATAGTTTCCCTGTTATATGCCGTTTTTGGCGTCAACGATTTCTGGGGTAGAATTGTATCTGTTATTTTCTCGGTTTTAACTGTTTACGGCGTCTTTATACTGGTAAAGAAATATATGAATGAGAGCGTCGCCTTTTGGTCTGCGTTGATATATGCAATCATTCCTCTAAATATTTACTATGGCAGGGCATTCATGCCCGAAAGCTCATTGCTTATGTGCTCTGTTTATTCAGTATACTTTTTCTCCGAGTGGCTTGACAAAGAAAAAGTGAAATACTTTGTATTGGCAATTATTTTTACCGCATTCGCAATTTTAATAAAGCTTCCTGCTCTTTACTTAGGATTGCCCTTATTGTTTCTTGCATACCAAAAATTCAAAGCCAAATCATTTTTAAAACCTGCCTTGTGGATATTTGTTATACTGGTAATTATTCCTGTAGTATTGTGGTATTATCACGCGCACCAGCTATTCATTAATAACGGAGTATCATTCGGCATATGGACCTACGGCAGCGATAAATGGGGGATGTTTGACCTGCTTCTTAAACCATCATTTTACAACGACCTGTTTTTGAAGAGCATCGCTGAACGGCATTTAACTTACCCCGGCTTTATTCTGTTAATAATTGGTTTATTCATTAAAAGAAAAAATCCGGCCGAAAAATTATTTGATTTCTGGCTGCTGGCTGTATTGATTTATTTTCTAATAGTCGCGCAGGGGAATCTGGCGCAGGAATACTACCAGCTGCCTTTTATTCTGCCCGCCGTAGTTTTTATCGGTAAAGCCCTGGATTGGTTACTTCCTTTTGGCAAATTCAAAGAAGCCTTTAGTATGAGTAAACTCAAGTCATCATTTGGAGTTTTGTGTTTAGTTATGATCTTAGTCTTAAGTTATTTGCGTGTTGCCCATACAATGGGCGGGGAAAACCCGGATTCATCGGTCTTCAAAATGGCAAACGACATCAAGCTGGTGACTCAAAAAAATGATCTGATCATAACCGTATGCGACGGCAACCCGGTCTATCTGTATCATGCAGATAGAAAAGGGTGGGTTGCGCCCCCGGGCGTATTGGATGAAAAATTCATCAATGAACATATTAAAGACGGAGCCAAAGTTCTGGCCGGCGAGAAAAGCTTCTTTGAAGGCGGCAAGTTGCCTGATTCTCTCCTCAAGATATTGAACAAATATAAGATCATACATAATGATGAGCGCTATTTTGTGGTTCTTTTGAAACCGGGCGATTAATACTGAGAATCCTGCCCGCTCAATATCCCAATACCCTTCTTTTATCAATTTTATAGCTTTTTAATACGTAATCCTACATTCGTAATTTCAAATCGGCTTTTTCCCTGACTTTTTCTTTTCCTCATTTTTTCGTAAATTTGTAATTGATTTAAGGTTTTATTTAGCCATTTATTCAAAGAATTTCATTAAATTAATTATATAATTTTAAAGGAGAAAACAAAATGTCTGTTGACGTAGAAGCTCAGATAAAAGAGGCAATTGTAGAAAAGCTTGGTGTTGAAGAATCTAAAGTAACGCCAACAGCTTCGTTCATTAATGATTTAGGCGCTGATTCATTGGATACGGTTGAACTAATCATGGAACTGGAGAACAGGTTTAATATCCAGATCCCGGACGAAGACCAGGAAAAAATACAGACCGTAGGCGATGCTATTACCTATGTTAAGTCAAAGATATCATAACAAAACCGCAAAGTAATGAATAGACGTGTTGTAGTTACGGGTGTCGGCGTTGTTTCGCCAATTGGAAACAATGTAGAGGATTTTTGGAAGAATCTTTTAGCAGGCGTTAGCGGCGCGGCCCCAATCACATATTTCGATACGACTCATTTTGATACGAAGTTTGCATGCGAGGTTAAAAACTTCGACATTCTTAATTTCATAGACCGCAAGCTTGCGCAGCGCGTCGACCTGTTTACTCAGTTCGCGCTGGCGGCTTCGGATATGGCTATAAAAGATGCGGGAATTGATTTCTCGCAGGTTGATCCCTACAAAGCCGGAGTTGTTTTTGGCTCAGGTATCGGGGGAATGTGGACATATCAAAAAGAGCAGACTAAACTTTTTGAGAAGCAGGGCAATCCTGACAGGATCAGCCCGTTTTTTATCCCTATGTTAATCGCTGATATTGCGGCGGGAAGAATTTCGATGAGGCACGGACTCAAAGGTCCGAACTATGCGACAATTTCTGCCTGCACAACTTCGGCGCACTCGGTTGCTGATTCGGTTATGCTGATCCAGCGCGGAAATGCCGACGTGATGGTTACCGGCGGCTCAGAGGCGGTTATCTGCCCGATGGGTGTCGGCGGCTTTAATGCAATGAAAGCGCTTTCAACGCGCAATGACGACCCGACAAAAGCATCCCGCCCGTTTGATAGGGATAGAGACGGCTTTGTTATGGGCGAAGGCGGCGCATCTTTGGTGCTTGAAGAGATGGAATATGCTATCGCAAGAGGCGCAAGGATCTATGCTGAAATTGCCGGTATCGGCCTGACTGCCGATGCGCATCATATCACGGAACCTGATCCAACAGGCGGCGGCGTTGTTAACGCTATGCGTTTCGCGCTTGACGACGCGAAGCTGAATCCATGGGAGATCGACTGCGTTAACGCTCACGGCACTTCCACTTATTATAACGATAAGGGAGAGACCGAAGCTATTAAGCAGGTATTCGGCGAGCATGCATACAGAATCCCGGTGCATTCGGTAAAATCGGAAGTAGGACATTTACTTGGCGCGGCCGGAGCTATTGAATCTATTGTTGCGGTTCTGACTATCAGAGACGGAGTTGTTCCTCCGACTATTAATTATGAGAATCCTGACCCGGCATGTGATTTGAACTATGTTCCAAATGTTGCGCTGAAGAAAGAGATAAATACCGTGATGAGCGATAACTCGGGTTTCGGGGGCCATAACACAGCTTTGATTTTTAAAAAGTTCGTTGAGTGATAAAAAATTATGTTCGGCGTACTTAAGACCCTAAGGAAATTCCTGCCAATACTTGGAAGGAAAAAAGATGATGACGGATATGCTCAGATAGCATCTTTTGATTTTAAGTCATTCCAGGATAGTATTGGTTATGAAATAATTCATAAGAACATTTTCATTAATGCTCTTACACACCGGTCATTTATAAAATCCAAAAATGTTAACGGGCTAAAGCTGTCTTCGAACGAGCGCCTTGAGTATCTTGGCGACGCTATCTTAGATTCAGTTGTGGCCGAATATTTGTATAAGAATTTCCCCGAATCAGAAGAGGGCGATCTCACAAAGTTCCGATCAGTGCTTGTGAACCAAAGGTTCCTTGCCGAACGGGCAAAGGAAATTGTGCTTCAGCATTACCTTCTTGCCGCGCCAACCGCTCTAAAATCAATTGAAGACGGTTATGATACAATATTATCCGACGCTTATGAAGCGCTGGTAGGCGCGATTTTTATGGACAGGGGATACGATGCCGCTAAGGAATTCCTGAATGACCAGATATTCAAAAAACTTGATGTAAAGTGGCTTAACCAGTTTGATGAAAACTATAAGAGCCGCCTTCTGGAATACACGCAGGCGAATACCGATTTTGTGCCTGAGTATAAGGTAATAAACCAGGAAGGCCCGGAACATAATAAATTATTTACTGTTGAAGTCTCTATAAATAACATGGCGCTCGGTATCGGAAAAGGACGCACTAAGAAACAGGCCGAACAGGAAGCAGCCAGCAACGCCTTTAAAAATATTGACGTTATCGAAAGAGAAGGCTTAAAGAAAAAGAAGAAAGAAAAGTAAAGAATCAGATGCCTCACCCCTCCATGAGTCTACTACTCGTTGAGTTGTAGACCTAACCCCCCTCTCCATGTGGAGAGGGGGAAACCCGCCTGAGGCGGGCGGGGGTGAGGTAAAAACAAACAATACAATTCCCGCCGCCAGAGCGGCAAAATAATAAACGTAGGATTAGAAATTGAGTAAAGATAGTTTCGAAGATAATTTTGAGAGCAGGCACATAGGTCCCGCACATAGCGATTTAAAAGATATGCTGAAAGCAATTGGAGTCGATTCACTTGACCAATTGATACATGAAACAGTTCCGGAAGCGATCAGACTGAAAACTGAGCTTAATATGGGAGAAGCAATTAGCGAGCCGAACCTGCTTAAGCTATTCAAGAGTTATGCAGGCATGAATAAAATATTCCGCTCATTTATCGGGTGCGGATATTACGGAACATATACGCCGTCTGTTATTTTAAGAAATATAATGGAAAATCCGGGTTGGTACACACAGTACACGCCTTACCAGGCGGAAATTTCACAGGGCAGGCTTGAAGCGCTGCTGAACTTCCAGACTATGATAATCGATCTCACAGGTCTGGAAGTTGCAAACGCGTCATTGCTTGATGAAGGCACAGCCGCCGCTGAAGCAATGCACGTATTTTACGCAGCACGCAAGGCTGATAAGAAAAACGCGAACAAATTTTTCGTTTCAAAAGAATGTTTCCCGCAGACGATTGAAATTCTGAAAACACGTTCTGAGCCGATTGGAATTGAACTGGTTATAGGCGACCACAAAACCGCGGAATTGACAGACGATATTTTTGCTATGCTGATCCAATATCCCGCCGCCGATGGCGAGATATATAATTACAGGGAGCTGATTGATAAAGCGCATTCCAAAGGGATAAACGTAGTTGTTGCGGCTGATATACTCAGCTTAACCATGCTGACGCCTCCGGGAGAATTTGGGGCTGATATAGTTGTTGGCAATACTCAGCGCCTTGGAATCCCTATGGGATTCGGCGGTCCGCATGCCGCGTACTTTGCATGTAAAGATGAGTTCAAACGTATCATCCCCGGCAGAATAATTGGAGTGTCGGTCGATAAGAACGGAAACCGCGCTTTACGTATGGCTTTACAAACCCGCGAGCAGCATATCAGGCGCGAGAAAGCCACAAGTAATATCTGTACGGCGCAGGTTTTACTCGCCATAATGGCGGGTATGTACGGCGTTTATCACGGTCCTGCAGGAATTCTGAATATCGCCAAACGCGTTCACAGCTTTACAGCGCTGCTTGATAAGAACCTGAAACAGCTTGGTTATGACCAGCTTAACAAATATTATTTTGATACGCTGAAAGTTGATCTGGGCGAAAATGCGAAAGATGTAATCGACGCTTTCAAACTGAAATTTGAAGCTGTAGGCGTTAATCTAAGATATACTTCAGACAGGTATATCGGAATTTCAATAGATGAGACAACTGAACTTAAGGACCTTGAAGATATTATTGATATATTTGCCGAAGCCGAAGGCCCGGCAAGCCATATTAAGCTTTCGATGAACGGCTCATCCAACCAGTTTCCTAAAGAGCTGGTCAGAGAATCCAAATTCATGACTCATCCCGTTTTCAACTCGTATCATTCAGAAACTGAAATGATGCGTTATATAAAGAAACTTGAGAACAGGGACTTATCGTTAAACGTTTCTATGATTGCGCTTGGTTCATGCACAATGAAGCTGAATGCTGCAACCGAAATGATACCGGTAACATGGCCGGAATTCGGCAACCTGCATCCGTTTGCTCCATTAGAACAAGCAAAGGGATATTTAGAAATATTTAAAGGACTAGAAGATTCGTTAAGCAAAATAACCGGTTTCCCGGCGGTATCACTTCAGCCCAACTCAGGCGCGCAGGGCGAATACACCGGGCTTATGGTTATACGCGAATACCATAAATCAAAAAACGAGAGCCACAGGAATGTTGTACTGATTCCTGCATCCGCTCACGGAACAAATCCTGCAAGCGCAGTTATGGCCGGCATGAAAATAGTGGTTGTAAAGACAACCGATAGCGGCGATATAGATATGAACGATCTGAAAGCAAAAGCAGAAGAGAACAAAGCCAATCTCGCGGCGCTGATGGTCACTTATCCTTCAACGCATGGTGTGTTTGAAGAAAGCATCATCGAGATGTGCGAAATTATTCACAAATGCGGCGGACAGGTTTATATGGACGGCGCGAACTTGAATGCACAGGTAGGACTTACAAATCCGGCTTCGATTGGCGCCGATGTTTGCCATATTAACCTGCACAAGACCTTCTGTATACCGCACGGCGGCGGCGGCCCGGGAATGGGCCCTATAGCTGTAGCATCGCACCTTGCTCCGTTTTTACCCGGACATGTGTTTGTAAAGGTCGGTGGCAGCAAAGGCATCCACTCTGTTTCGGCGGCGCCATGGGGAAGCTCGAGCATCCTGCTTATTTCTTACGCTTATATTCTTATGATGGGCGGTAAGGGACTTACTGACGCAACAAAGTATGCCATACTAAACGCGAATTATGTTATGTCAAAACTTGAGAAATATTACCCTGTGCTTTACAAAGGCAAACACGGCAGGTGCGCGCATGAATTGATATTTGAC
>CAZMRG010000102.1:0-11565 GCA_964568655.1 uncultured Ignavibacteriales bacterium
AGTACGGATGAGTTTACCCAGTATCCTATGGTAAAGCATTTGGGCCTGAACTGCGCCAAATTAAAGAAACTAGGTTTTGAAACCCGCCCTTTCCGGCAAAATCTGCTGCGCGCGATGAATTACAAGCCTGCTAAATAAAATATTCCCTTTCTTCCCAATTATACACTTCGCACTTCTTATCGAATCTATTCAAGTTTTATACTAGATTCCCGCTTTCGCGGGAATTACAAAAAATCAAATTCCATTAAACTTTTTTGCATTTAAAATGTCAAACTTGTAAATTTGCTGCTAATTGCAGTTAAATCAACAATGCATTTTTCATGAAGCAACCTAAAATCAAGACTGTAAACGGGAAATTTATAATTACTCTTTACTTTCTATTCATCTCTTTAGTTGGTTCCATTGTTGCAATAAAGTCGTTTGGCCATGACGCCTCAATTTCTTCTGCCGATATTGATGCGCAAATTGAAAAGAAATGGTCGGAGAACAATCTCACGCCATCGGACAGATCCGGCGACGAAGATTTCATTAGGAGAATTTATATTGATTTAATCGGCAGAACTCCCGAGGCTGATGAAGTAAAAGCATTTCTTGAAAATAAATCATCCGATAAGAGAGATAAAAAAATAGATGAGCTTCTGAATTCCGGAGAGTTTGGCCAGAATATGGCAGATATCTGGATGAACTGGCTTTTCACTCAGGATAATATCCAGAAATTCCCCGCAGCTACATACAGCTTTGTGAAAAACTATTTCGCAGACGAGTTCAATAAGAACAGGCCTTACAATCAATTTGTGTATAACCTGATAAGCGCCCAGGGACTCGCTTCAACTAATCCCAATGTGCTCTACATTTCCAGATTCACAGCCCCGGAAGATGCCGCAGGGACATCGATGAAATTGTTTATGGGAAAACGGATCCAGTGCGCGCAGTGCCACCACCATCCGTATGAAGAAATTACGCAGGATGATTTTTGGGGCGTCGCGGCGTTTTATGCCAGGGAGAAAGCCATACCTCTGTTCAGAAAGGATGCAGTTGATAAGGTTACACAACTGCTAACAAGATACAGTAAGCTGATAAAGAAAGCCCGCGAGAATGCCATGGATAACGACGTGAACGGCGATATGACAATGGACCAGGAAACAGAAAATCTGCCCCAGCACAAAAATGTAAAGAACAACAATAAGAACCCGGATAAATCAAATGTAAAGAAGAAAGATAACAAAGAAAGGCCAATCCCCCCCGAATGGGTATTGGACACATTAAAACAAAAGATAAACAGGTCTTCGGGTTCAGATGATAACTACGTTCCGGACGTGCTGCTTTATGATGCAATTAACGGGCAGATGCAATATGACTCCAAAGGTGTTAAAATAACTTCTATGCCGAAATATCTCGGCGGCGCTTCAGTATCAGGAAATGCCGGAATAGAAAGGCGTCAATTGCTTGCCAAAGATCTCACTACAACTGAATCAAAACAGCTTGCACGCGAATTTGTAAACAGGTTCTGGAAACACTTTTTCGGGTACGGGTTCGTTAATCCTATTGATGATTTTACAGAGAAGGGCGACAATGCAAATCCGGAATTGCTTGACGCATTAGCTGACGAATTTGTCAGCTCAAATTTTGACGTAAAGAATCTGTTTAAACTTATTGTCAGCACAAATGCATACCAGCTATCTTCAACTCCGAACAGCGTTAACAAAGACGACCATGAGTATTTCTCACGTGCAATTTTACGCCCGCTCACGCCGGTTCAGCTTGCAAACTCACTTATAACTTCAAGCGGTTATTTTACTTCGAACGCGTTTAAGAATAAAGATGACGACCAAATAGAGAAAATAAAAACACGGATACTGAAGCTGTTTATATTCACTTTTAACGATGACGAGATGGGCGAAGCTGAGGATTTTTCAGGTACAATAACTCAAGCGCTGTTATTAATGAACAGCGACCTTGCGGAGAAAGTTACAGAGAAAAAGCCAGGCAACATGGTTGCAGACATACTTAACAATTATAAGGAACCGTCAGAAAGAATAGACATGCTGTATTTGAATGCTCTAGCACGGTATCCATCAAAAACCGAGAAGCAGGATCTGCTGAGCAAAGCAGGCGCCGGGAAAGAATTTTACGAAGATCTGGAATGGGCTCTCCTCAATAGCAGTGAATTTATATTTAATCATTAATTGTATGAAGAAAAACAAAACAAAAGTCGATGAACAAAGCTGTGGCTGTAAAGACCATGACGATGAATTCGAAATCTCCCGCCGCAAATTCCTGACAATAGGCATGGCGCTATCAGCAGGACTCATATTTTCAAGATTTGGATTTGCGAAGAAGCTGAATACATCAAATCCGAACCTGTCATTCATGAATCCATTGAACGCCAAAGCAGATGCAGTTATTGTATTGTGGCTCTCAGGCGGGCCATCGCAATTCGAGACTTTCAGTCCCAAACCAAACAGCAAAAATGGCGGCGGCACAAAAAGCATCAGCACACGGGCATCCGGCATAGAGTTAGCCGAAAATCTGCCTATGCTTGCCAACCAGATGGACAAGGTTGCGTTGTTGAGAGCTCTCTCAAGCAAAGAAGGCAACCATGACCGCGCAAGATATCTGATGCACACTTCTTATCCGCCAATTGGAGTAGTAAAGCATCCCAGCTTTGGCGGCATAACAGCAAAGGAGCTTGGCGGCACAAAAGAGTTTGACCTGCCGTATTTTATAAGCATCTCCGGCCCATCCTACAGCGCTGAGTTTTTGGGAAAAGAGTACTCCCCTTTTGTAATTAAAGACGTTAATAAACCTCTTCAGAATATAGACAAATTCCAGGAAGTCGATAACTCACGCTTTAGCGGCAGAGTAGATATTCTGCACAGCATGGATGATAATTTTTACAATCAAAAGGGACTTGATGAAATTAAATCGCATAAGATTATTTACGATAAGTCGATCAAAATGATGAACTCGCCGCTGATAAAAGCATTCGATATCTCCGAAGAACCTGATTCGCTGAAAAGCGCTTATGGTGATAATGATTTTGGTAAAGGCTGCCTGATGGCAAGAAGACTTATTGAAACAGGCGTGAAGTTTGTTGAAGTTACTTTAGACGGATGGGATACGCATGTTAACAATTTTGACCGGACTAAAACACTGTGCCAGAAACTGGACCCGGGATTTGCAACGCTGGTAAAAGACCTTTCAGACCGGAATATGCTTGACAGGACACTAATACTATGTCTCGGAGAATTCGGAAGAACGCCGCTTGTTAATACAAATGACGGAAGGGACCATTTCCCCGACGCGTTTTGCGCTGCAATTGCCGGCGGAGGAATAAACGGAGGGAAACTTATCGGCGATACTAACGATGACGGCAATAAACTGGTAACCAATCCAATACCGCCTGAAAACCTGTTTGCAACATTATGCAACCAGCTTGGAATAGATTACAACAAAGTAAATTATTCGCCGCAGGGCCGGCCGTTAAAATATATTAATAACGGAACCGTAATTGATGAACTGATCTCGTAACAAAGGCAAAGGTTAGGCGGTTTTCTTTTCTTTCATAACTTCAGCTTCTATTGCGTCGAGTTCATTCACTATCTCTTCGCCAAAATAATATTTGATCTCTTCCCGCGCGCCCTGATACAATGTCGGGCCGGCGCCAAGACATGCAAGCGACTTCTCTTCTATCTCTTCCGGAATACACAAAGTTCCTTCAAAATATGTTACAGGAAATAACGTGCAGAAAAAAGGCTTCAAATCATGGTAATCCAGCCCTTTATTCAAAGCATAACTGTGAAGCATACATCCCCTGCTGGTTTTGTTCAGAAATATACACGAGTCCTTTTCTTCAACATATGATGTTCTTGTATAATCGTGCCCCGGGTATTCATGGTCCCATTTCTTTTCATCATCATCAAACCACTTATCGCGGGTGATCCCTGTAAATGATTCAAGTTCATCGGCATGTTTCATGATACGTTCTACGTTTTGCATATCAATATCTGCGCCGTATGAACAGCACTGGTCATTGCAGAATGTACACTGCATGCAGTGCATAAAATATGTGTATTCGAATATTTCAGAATCAACTGAATGGATAACCGGCAAACCATGAATGCAGGGGTAAGACTTCTTTAACTTAAATGTCATATACTAGATTAATAAAAAATAATTATCTGAATTACAAATTTAACAATATAATTGTTATAAAGAAAGAAGTTACGCGATGAATTATGATTGTAAGCGTAAAAGTTGCTGTCCTAACAGGCTTCTAACAATTTATTTAGTAATGAAGAACCCTTAATCTTTAATCTGATAATCTGATAATCTGATAATCAATAATAACCCAGCTTATAATTCCGGAATCCGTTTATTGTTTCGCGCGCGCTAACTTTAAGTATGGTTGCAACAGGGATAGCCATCAACGCACCGAAAGCTCCCAGAATTTCATTGCCTACCAACAGGAGCACTATAATAGTCAAAGGATTCATATCAGCGCTCTTAGAAAATATGTATGGCTGCGAAATTGTATTATCCAGGACATAAATTGCTGCAAATACCAGTACTATTGGCAAGACTAAACGGAAATCGCCGAACTGAATGATAGAGATCAGAATAGCCGGTATGCCGCCGATGATTGGCCCCGCGTATGGAATCAAGTGTCCGGTTCCTGCCACAATCCCAATCGCAATAGCGTTATTTACACCTAATAAAGTGAGCCCAATTGTAGATAATGTCCCGACAAATAAAGCATCCAGCAGCCAGCCTCTTACGTAGTTGCTGAGCTGTTTTTCGATCTTATCAAATATATTAATTGTCATTTCAAAGTACTTATTAGGGACAAGGCTGATAAGGCTATTTTTTATCAACTGCCTGTCGCGAAGCACAAAAAATGTAATGAATGGGATTATGAAAATTAAAAACACAATTGACAGAACGCTGGATATTAATTCCTGGATCCTGACTATTGATCCCTTCAATCCATTTTCAATTTCGCCTGCAAAGTCGCCCCGCTTAAGATAAGGCACGTTCTTTTCAACCCAGTGTTCGGCATCTTTTATTTTATCTGAAAGCGCAAACTCCTTAAATGATTTATGAATAGAGACAGCCTGTTCGGAAACATTTGGTATGATCAGTTTGAATGCAAAGTACAAAGCTATGGCTAAAACTGCATATACTATTAAAATTGCAATTGTCCTGTTAATGCCTTTGCTCTGGATATAATCTACAATGGGATTCAAAATGAGCGCCAGCAGTAAGCAAATTATGAGCGTTATAAATATATTAGTGAAGAATGCGGCAAATATTGCGATGATGATAAGAGGGATAAGCAGAATAAAGGTTTTGGTAAAATTACTGAGTTGCTTATTTTGCCGGTAAAATTGCATAATGCCCCGTCTGTTTGTGCTTGAGGAACTACTTTTTAACTTACATTTTTAAAAACCGTGAAACTAAGCTTTAAGTTCTTGTCTCATTATTTCATTTATCACATCAAAATCAAATCCTTTTCGCGCCAAAAAATCAAATACTTTTCTCTTCTGTTCCGGGTATTCTTTTTCTTTTATCTTAGGATAGTATTTCCGGAAATTTGCCAAAGCCAGATCTTTTTCATCAATACCCGAGAAAACTTTCTCCAAAGCCTGCTCCCCTATCAGCTTAGGTACGCCTTTTTCGAAAAGCTTTTGCCGCAGAATTTTTTTGCCGACCGGTTTAAGCCTTAACCTTTCTTCTATAAGCGCCCGCGCAAATTCAACATCATCGGTTAATTTCTGTTTTTCCAGCAGCTCAAGAACTTTCGTTATCGCTTTTTCGGAGATCTTCTTTTCCTTTAGCTTCTTTTTGATCTCCGAAACCGTCCGGATCCTGTAAGCCAGAAAATTATACGCAATATTTTTCCCATAAACATATTCATCAAAGCTCTTTATTTCTTCAAGTTCTTTTTCCGTGAGCTCTTCATTTACATGGACGCCAAACTTCAGTATCGTGTCTTCATATAACCCGCAGAAGAATTCGCCGTCGGCATATATATTCCATCTCTGCCTGGCTTTCTTCTGCTTTTCAAGTTTTGTGATTGTCACAACTTGCTTTATGCCTTAGCCTTAGCGCTTTTTTCTTTTGGTTTTACAGGTTCGCCGCTACCGGCGCCGTTCCCGTTCGAAGATACTTCGGGTTTTGCGGCGTCAAGCCCCATGGCTTCGCGGACTTCCGCATTTAATTTCTTCATCAGGTCGGGGTTTTCAATCAAAAGATTTTTAACGCCTTCTCTGCCCTGCATCCTTTGTTCGGAATAAGCAAACCATGCGCCTGCTTTCTGGATAATTCCCATGTTAACCGCTGTATCAACCAAATCGCCTAACTTTGAAATGCCTTCGTTATATAAAATATCGAATTCAACTTCTTTGAACGGCGGAGCTACTTTGTTCTTTACAACTTTTACTTTTGTCCTGTTGCCAATAACATTTGTGCCGTCTTTTATCTGCGCAATTCTTCTGATATCTATCCTGATTGAAGCATAAAACTTAAGCGCTTTGCCGCCTGTTGTTGTTTCAGGACTTCCGAACATAACGCCTATCTTATCGCGAAGTTGGTTTGTGAATATCAATGAAATATTTGATTTAGAAACAGCCGATGTGAGTTTTCTTAAAGCCTGCGACATCAACCTTGCCTGCAGGCCCATATGTGAATCGCCCATCTCGCCTTCTATTTCAGCTCTTGGAGTAAGCGCCGCAACTGAATCAACCACAATTACGTCCAGCGCATTGCTTCTAACCAAAGTCTCAACAATTTCCAAAGCCTGCTCGCCGTATTCCGGCTGTGAGATCAAAAGATTCTCAACGTCAACGCCAAGTTTCTTTGCATAATTAGTATCCAGCGCGTGCTCGGTATCTATAAACGCTGCAAGTCCGCCTGCTTTTTGAGCCTCAGCAATTACATGCAAACATACTGTTGTTTTCCCCGATGATTCAGGGCCGTATATTTCTGTTATTCTGCCCCTTGGAATTCCGCCGACGCCCAGCGCTGCATCCACCGAGATTGAACTTGTTGATATTGCATCTATTTTAGCAATAACTCCGTCTCCAAGTTTCATAATTGACCCCTTTCCGTGCGCCTTTTCGATCTGGTCAATCGCTATCTGCAAAGATCTTAATTTTTCACTATCTGCCATTTTATTTATTGCCTTTCTGCCCCCTGGGGCCGTTTCCCTTAAATTTTTACTAAATATACTTATTATTGTCCATCAATTGTATACAATTATTGTGTACAAATATGGCGAAGAAAACATTTTGCAACAGTATCATACAATGATACTTATTTTAAAATTTATTTATGTTTTAAAGAGCTCAATTTTGCAGTGTACATTGGCGTGGTTCCGCAGCAGCCGCCGATTATCCTTACCCCCATATCCCGCCATTTCTTCGCGAATGTTACATATTCGTCCGGCGAGATCATTCTTTCGAACTTTCCTTCTTTTGCGTTGGGATTTCCGATATTCGCATAAACGCCAAGAGGCCGGTCGGTAAGTTTTTTCAAATGAGGAAGTATTAATTCTACCTGTGCGGGATGAATACAATTCAGCATAACCGCCGCGGGTGAATATTTTTCAATTATGCTCATCGCATCTACCAGCTTTTCACCGGAGAACAACTCATTCTCATTTTTGCACAACAGGCTTATAGCATAATCAAAGTCAAATTTATGGATTTGGTTAAGTACTGCCGATATCTCCCTGACGCTCATCATGGTTTCAGCGAGAAAAAGATCAATGCCGCCGTCAACAAGATTTTGGATATGCTCAAAATGCTCAGTGCATAATACATCCATGTCTTCCGGTACAAGGTCGGGACGGTAACAGTCATCTATTGGGGCAATGCAGCCCGCGATAAGTACATCATCTTCGCCTGCGATCAGAACTGCATCCTGCGCAATTTCGACCCCAATTGTTGTTACTGCTTTTGCGGAATCCGTAAAGCTCCTGCCTTCATAGTGATAATTCGCTTTTTCAAATGTTCTTGTTTGCGAGCGGAAGGTGTTGGTTGTAATTATATCCGCGCCTGCATCAATGTTATCCATATGGATATGGCGCACAACGTCGGGCTTATAAATATTCGCCCCTGCGCTCCATAACGGCCCCGAAATATCCACATGCCGCCGCTGAAGCTCGGTTCCCATTGCCGAATCCAGAATTATTATCTTCCGTTTTTCAAGTAGTTCCTTAAGCGCTCCCAATTAAAATCCTTTTTATTTTTTTGTTATAAAGTTAATTAGCCAGAAAAATAATGTAAGAACAATGCTAAATATTATGCAGGTAACTACCGGGAAGTAAAAAGTGAAATTTTCTTTTTTTATTTCAATATCGCCGGGTAAGTGTCCCAAAAAATTTGACTTCGGAGCAAAAGTAAATATTAAACCTATAATTACTATAAGAATGCCAAAAATAATTAAATATTTGCCAAGCGATTGCATAAGAATTAGTTTACAGCTAAATAATTACATCTGAGACACTACATCTTTTATCAGAGGCGCCAAAAGTTTCTCAGCCTTTAACCTATTTTTCATTTTGTCGCCTTCGCTTATTTCAACAAGCCTGTCGGCAACAAGTTCCCTGCTGATTATTCCAAAAGCCGCGCAATTTAATCCGCAGTGTACAGCGGCGATGTTTTCAGGAACTAGCGAGTAACCCAGCACATCTGAGCCTATCTCGCGGTAGAACCTGCATTCAGCTTCAGTTTCTGTTTCAGGTCCCGTCACGCCAATATAAACCGAAGGGAAAAACTTAATTTTTTTATCTATCAGGAATCTTTCTATTTTGGCATACAGCTTCGAGTCATACGGATCGCTCATATCGGGAAATCTTGGGCCGATCGTACTATCGTTCTCGCCGATAAGCGGATTATCACCCATAAAATTAATGTGGTCATATATCAATGCCAGTCCGCCCGCTTCAAATTTTGGGTTAAGGTACCCAACTTCATCGACAATTATTAAATTCTTAATGCCAAGCTCTTTGAGAACATAAATAGGATGAGCGGCATCGCGCATTTTAAAACCCGAATAAAAATTAATATGCCCGTTGAGGATCAATATCTTTTGCTGGCCGGATTCTGCGTAAATAATTTCTCCCGCATTCAGTTCGGGCGCCCCTTCCAGCTTTGGCGGAATTGTTTTATAGGGAACCGTTTTTACAGCGTTGAATTCCTTAAGGAAAACAGGATTAGCATAAGTGATTAACGCAGTTTCAAACTTCCCTTTGAACGGGCTGGTTGCTTTTATAAAATTTGCCGATTCAATAATTCTCTTTTTCTGTTCTGTCATTTCTATAGTTTCTCAATTATTTTTTTTGTCAGAAGTGTGAGCTTAGGTTCCGCTTCGGCGGCAGCTTCAAGAATTTCAGTTATCGCCGCGGGCTTTAATGTATCCGGCAGGCCCATATCCGTAATTATCGAGAGCCCGAGAACTTTCATTTTATGATCGATAGCAAGCAGCGCCTCAGGAATCGTCGACATACCCACAACATCCGCGCCAAGCTTACGCGCCATTCTGTACTCGGCTCTTGTTTCAAGCGTGGGGCCCCTGAGCGAGAGATAAACCCCTTTTCTTACAGTAATTTTATTTTCAATAGCCGTTTTGTAAGCCAGGTTCACAAGGTCTTTATCATACACGCGCCTGTTAAAAAACGAATGACCCGAATTCCTGAACGGCGTGTCAAAATGAAAATTAATATGGTCGCTCATTATCATCAGGTCGGACCGTTTGAATACAGGATTTAATCCTCCGCACGCGTTTGAAACAAGAAGAGTTTTAATTCCCAGCGTGTTCATTATCCTTATAGGAAAAGTGACTTCTTCATGCGAGTATCCTTCGTAGAAATGAAACCTGCCCTGCATAATTACCGCTTTCTTGCCCGATATCTTTCCGAAGATCAGATTTCCATGATGTGATTCAACGGTTGAGACAGGGAAATGCGGTATGTCTTTGTAATCGAGCTTATACTTTATATCTATATCTTTTACCAGGCCCCCAAGCCCTGTGCCGAGTATAATTCCTACGTCAGGTTTAAAACTCTTTATCTGCCTCTTTATATGATCATACGAATCCTGCGCTTTTGTTTGGGCAGAAGCGGTATGCGGCTCAGCATTCATCAAATATAATTCTCAATTTTTATCTGTTAGAATCGTCGGCGTTTAAATTCATGTCAACGGGGAATTGTTTATTCCTGTCGTCGTCTTTATCGGTATTTACGGAGCTTAAGGTGGTCATGTTAGATTCAAGCCTGAATATCTTCCTGTTGCGCGAGTATTCCTCGATAGAGTTCAGCTTATCTATCAGGAAATTCTTGACTTCATCAATTATCATTTCGTTCTTCTGGCGCAGCTCATCAAGCTCCTGTTTCAGGTCCACAAATTCTTCCTGGGTTGAAAGCTTAATTTTGCCCGACATAATTTCGGCTTCTTTAACTATCAGCTCGGCGCGTTTTTTCGCGTTCTCAACAACGTCTTCGGCCATATCCTGGGATTTAACTATCGCTTTCTGGAACGTCTTTTCATTCTCTTTGAATATCTCAACCTCGTCATGCAGGCTCTTCTTATCTTCGTCAAGCTTGGCGATCTGTTCTTTTAAATATTCGTTTTCCCTGTAAAGATTTTCAACTTCATTTGCCACTGTATCCAGGTAAGCTTCAACTTCAGCCACATCATACCCTCGCATGGATTTTTTAAATTCCTGTTTCTTGATATCTATAGCGGAAAGTCTCATTTTTTATTTTCCCCTCCACCCTACTAAAAGAGGCAGAATTTAGTTTATCTAATGTTAGTTATCCGAATTTCTTATTCCGAAAATTGATGTCCCCACGCGAATCATGTTTGAACCTTCTTCGATAGCTATATCGTAATCATCGCTCATCCCCATCGATATATATTTCATGTCAACGCCGGCGATATTAACCGAGCCTATCTCGTCAAAAAGATTCTTAAGTACTTTGAAATTTTCCCTGACAACTTTTCTCTCCGATTCATCTTTCCTGTTGTTCATCATTTTGCTGATGGTCATCAAGCCTCTTACCTTAATATTTTCAAACACCGATATTTCTTTCACAAGCTTCAGCGCATGCTGTGCTTCGCAACCCGATTTCTGGTCCTCGCCCGATGTATTCACCTGGACCAAACACTTCACAACCTTATCCGCCTTCGCCGCTCTCTGCTGAATCTCAGCCGCAAGCTTGAAACTATCTACAGAGTGTATCATGAAAACAAATGGGACAACATATTTTACTTTGTTTGTTTGAAGGTGTCCTATCAAATGCCAGTGCAGAATCCTGTCTTCCAGCGTTTTCTGCTTATCAAGCATTTCCTGAACTTTGTTCTCCCCGAAATCAAGCTGGTTATAATCCAAAGCTGATGCAACCGCATCTACAGGAAAAGTTTTACTAACCGCGATTATATGAATGCTCTTAGGGTCCCGTCCGCAACCCGTGCCTACGTTCGCAACGCTGTTTCTTCACCTTATCAGGTTGCTCTCTATATCGTCATACGGGCCCATAGGCAGAGGGAGTGACGAAGGTTC
>CAZMRG010000103.1:0-11471 GCA_964568655.1 uncultured Ignavibacteriales bacterium
TCGTCCGGCGTTATATCAAAATCGTATACATTGCCGGAAGGAATCTTTAACGATTTTGTTTTGCCGCTCTTAAGATTTTTCTTCTTGAGCTTTGTACTGCCGTTTTCGTTTACAGTATAGATCAGAAACTTTTCAGATCCGGAAAACTTAAAACTTGTGATATCCCATTTCTCTTCCGCTTCCCAGGAAAAAGCGCCGGTTTTCAGGTCATAGCATGCAAGCGCGGTGAATTCCCTCTGGTGGTCGGAGATAAAATATATCCTGGAGCCTTTCTTGTTAAAAATGGAGGACCTGTTTTTTGAAGAACCTTCATGCTTTGTAATGTTCTTAATTTCCCCTGTCATCCTGTTGACCAGCAGAACATCCTGGTTTGCATTGTTATAATAGCGCTCAATGAGCAGCAGATTGCCGTCTGAATTCCAGTCTGAAGCCATTTCAGCGTTTATTGAGCCTGAGGTCCAGATACACTCTTCCTTTTCTTTTTTCAGATCATAGCTGTAGCTATCGAAATATTTAGGATCTCTTTTATTTGATACGAAAAGAAACTTATCGCCTTTCTTATTGAAAGTTGTAAGGAACACCTGGGCGTTTGTATGATCCGGGGTCAGCAGTTTTATTTCGCCGCCCTTATCCGAGATGCTGTATATCTGAAGATTCTCATTTCCGTTATAATCTGACTGGAAATAAATTACATTACCCTTTGGAGAATAGTTCAGCGTTTTAACCGCATCCTTTGCGAGCGATACCTGCGAGGCCCAGCCGCCTTCAATCGGGATTGTCCATATGTTTGGCATACCATCCGTATTTGAAATGTATGCTATTTTCTTACCGTTTGGGGATATCGAGAACCCTAGAATTTGCCTTATAGCGTAGAATTGGGCGATTCTGTGCCGGGGAGGTCTGGAATTTGTCATAATTCAGGAATTTATTATTTGATGAATGTAAGATAATTGATTTAAACATTTAATTTTATACAAAAAGTAGTCATTTAACAGTATTATTTATTTTGTTTTAATTAATTAAATAATAATATAAATTAATGTAATCAGCCTAAGTTATTAATATTAAACCATGAAATTTGCTCCAAACGGGGTTATGAGAAGCCTGGATTCGTTCCATCTGGCGGTCGATGAAGTTGGAGCTAAAGAGAGAGCATCAGCTCTGTCATCCAGAAGTATCAAAAAAGAAAGCAAGTTGCATGCTATCAGACTGGCAGCTTCCATGATAGACCTCACTACTCTGGAAGGAAAAGATTCCGACGGTAAAGTTTTTGCGCTTTGCCAAAAGGCAATGAGGCCGATAGATAACGATATTTCTTTCCCGCACGTCGCCGCCATATGCGTTTACCCTAACTTGATTAAGATTGCTAAGAAATCCCTGCAGGGTTCGGGGGTTAAAGTGGCATCAGTGGCTACGTCATTTCCTTCGGGACAGTCGGCGTTAAAAATTAAAGTGCAGGAAGTGCGGAAGATTGTAGAACTTGGAGCTGATGAAGTTGATATGGTTATAAGCCGCGGCGAATTCCTGGAAGGGAACTATGATTATACATTCAAAGAGATTCAGGAAGTAAAAGCAGCCTGCGGAAAAACACATCTTAAAGTGATTCTTGAAACCGGGGAGCTTGAAACTTACGACAACGTCAGGAAAGCGAGCCTGATTGCTATGATGGCCGGCGCGGATTTTATTAAAACTTCTACAGGTAAGGTTCAGCCTGCCGCAACATTGCCTGTAACGCTCGTAATGCTAGAAGCAATCAGAGATTATTATCATGAGACGGGGAAAATAGTCGGAATGAAACCGGCCGGGGGGATAAGAACCAGTAAAGACGCAATCGCATATTTGAGTCTGGTAAAAGAAACTCTTGGCGACCGTTGGCTTACGCCTGATCTGTTCAGAATAGGGGCATCGACTTTATTGAATGATCTGCTTATGCAATACATGAAAGAAAAGACCGGAGTGTATCAATCCGTTGATTATTTTACCAATGACTGAGGTTTTGGCATTTACAATTTAACATCAGCGCTGCGTTTGGATAATGAAGGTTAAAATAAATAAGGCAATGAGAAAAATAATATTATTACTTGTATTCATTTCGTTTGCTAATAGCTATTCGCAGATATTGCCATTGACTGTTTCACAAGCCTATACATGTAATCTTACAGAATTTGGTTCAGGGTATGTTTACAATTTCAAACCTTTGGTTTCCGATAAAGACTTATATGACAAAATGTATATGTCGCTATATAACCAGAAAAAATTCGGAGAAGGGTCAAGATATTTTTATGATTTTTACCAATCACACTATATAGACTTTCAATTATCTATGGAAGCTTTGTTTACTTCCGGTGAGTTTGCCTACGAAAATAATGAACCTACACGAGCCGAGATCATTCTGAAGGAATTACTTCGGATAAAAAATCCTAATGAAAAACCCTTGGAAAAAAATTGGGAAAGTGATCGCTTTAAAGTTTTAAAATACCAATCAATTCAATTGTTGGCAAAGATATTTCTCGGCAGAAATGATTATGTTATAGCCCTGAATTATTTGAACATAATAAAAAATGAGTATCCTGTTTTTGTCAATGATTTCCCAAGCTGTCAACAAATGGGTGAGTACGAAAGAGATCTAATGATTGTAAAGTGCTATGAAGGAATGAATAAAATAGATGATGCCTTATCAATTCTAAATAAGTATTTATTCCCAAATATGGAAAAGGGTATGTATATTTCGAAATTGGAAGCATATGCAAACCTATTGGTTAAGAAATATGAAAAAGATACCTTGAAAGAGTCACTCTTGCAAGGACTCGACAACATTTACCTATCAAGAGGCAGATTCTACTTGGTATTTATGGGGGACATATACGATATTAGTGAATTAAATTACCAAACTTATTGGGATTTCCGGCATGTTTTGAGGAACAAAGATTCTGTAATTTCTGAATTAAAATCAAATCTTCAAAATTCTATTCTTTACAAACTAATAATGGAGCGTTAAAATGCCAATTATATCAGAATACAAAGGAAACAAATTAATTTGTCTGAACCCCGGTTCAAAGTTTACATTCTCATTCGGATTAAGTAAAGCTAAAATGATTCTTGAGCATCTTGATGCAATTAAAACATTCGTGGATAGCAACGGAGAATCATGCGGAGATGAAGAAGAAACTGAGAAGAAGGAAACAGCGCAGTAATTACGGTCAAAATACATGATGTTTAATATAAAAAAAGCAGAACGTACCCAAAAAGTACATGTCAATGGTAACGGCAGGGGTTTGGCCATTCAAACCCCTGCTGCTAAAAAAATTGGCTCCTGGGAGTATGCCAAATCATCTGAATCAAAGGACCACATTCAGTTAAGTAAACAATATGATCTGTTTATTGGCGGCAAATGGCTGAAGACGAAAAAATACTTTAATTCAATTAATCCGTCTAATGAAGAAGTCATCTCCAGAGTCGCTTATGCCGCTAAAGAAGATGTGAACAGGGCGGTTCTTGCCGCTAAGAAGGCTTACGATAAAGTTTGGAGTAAAACGCCGGGCAAAGAAAGAGCGAAATACATATTTCGTATTGCCCGCATAATGCAGGAGAAAGCCAGGGAGCTTGCCGTTATTGAATCTATGGATGGCGGCAAGCCTATTAAGGAATCAAAAGGAGTTGATATTCCGCTGGCGATAGCTCATTTTTTCTATTACGCAGGATGGGCCGATAAGCTTGAATATGCTTTTCCCAAAAAAAGAGTTTCACCTATCGGAGTAGCCGGCCAGATTATCCCATGGAATTTCCCGCTATTGATGGCGGCATGGAAAATAGCTCCTGCGCTTGCGTGCGGCAATACTGTAGTTATCAAATCAGCTGAAACAACTCCACTCACACTTTACAAGCTGGCTGAAATTATTCAGGAAGCGGGGCTGCCTGAAGGCGTTGTAAATATAATAAGCGGCGCCGGAGATACCGGCGCGCATCTGGTCAATCATCCGGTTATCGGGAAAATCGCTTTTACCGGTTCTACTGAAGTTGGCAAGCTGATAATGAGATCCATCGCAGGCACAGATAAAAAATTAACGTTAGAGCTTGGCGGCAAAGCCGCAAACATAATATTTGAAGATGCGCCTATTGACCAGGCAATTGAAGGCATCATAAACGGAATATATTTTAACCAGGGGCATGTCTGCTGCGCCGGTTCAAGATTGCTGGTTCAGGAAAGCATAAAAGAAATTGTTATCAGAAAGCTGAAACAACGGCTCGGTACGTTAAGAGTCGGGGATCCGCTTGATAAGAATACCGATGTTGGCGCAATCAATTCCCGAATGCAGCTTGATAAGATCAATGATCTTGTTCAGGCTGGGATCAATGAAGGATGCAGTATATATCAATCGGAATGCACCTTACCTGATAAAGGTTATTGGTTCAGGCCAACATTCTTCACAAATGTGGCGTTGTCTAACCGCATAGCTCAGGAAGAGATTTTTGGCCCCGTGCTTTCTATTCTTACGTTTAGAACTCCAAAGGAAGCGATAGAAAAAGCAAACAATACGCAATACGGGCTATCGGCAGGTATCTGGACAGATAAAGGCTCCAAAATATTCAAGATGGTATCGCAGATAAAAGCGGGAGTCGTATGGTCAAATACTTATAATAAATTTAACCCGGCCTCTCCATTCGGCGGATACAAAGAAAGTGGTTTCGGCCGCGAAGGCGGCGTACATGGTCTTAAAGAATATATCTCGTAAATAAAGTTAACGTTCACAGGAATTTTATTAAAGTATGAGTTATAAGGTCGTTTTTTTTATTCTGATAGTTTTCGGGTTATTAGCGCCGCGATTTGCATTTTCACAGGACGATGACGACCCGGCTATTGTAAGCGGCATGAAAGCGCTGGAAGAAAATAATTATGAAAGCGCTCTGAAGATATTCAATCAATACCTGGCTTCAAACCCTAATTCAGGCAAAGCATATTTTTATATCGGCAATGTTTACCTGGCGCAAAAGAAATATGACGCCGCAATTTCAAACTACGACCAGGCCATAAAAAACGGTTATACAACTTCGGCCGCGTATTGCAATTTTGGAAGAGCTTATTCAGCCGCCGGTAAATATTCAGCGGCAATTATCGAGCTGCTAAGATCAATGGATGCCGACCCAAAAAGCCCGGCGCCTAAGGTCGAGCTGGGACACGTTTTTACCATGATCGGAGATTACCCCAACGCTGAAGACATCCTAAATAAAGCGCTTTCGGCTGATTCAACATATGCTCCGGCTTATTTCAGGTTAGCCGACCTTTATCTTAAACAAAAAGATAATGTAAATGCATTAAGGGTTCTCACGATCGCTACAACTCTGGATAGCGATAATGTTGCCGGATTTAATACGCTGGGAAATCTATACGTTGCATCAAATGATACAGCCAAGGCAATGTATTATTATAGGAAGGCGTTTCAAAATGATACTAACCATGTTAGCGCATATTATAATTTAGCGCATAACTACCTCGCTATAAAAAATTACGATAAGGCCGTTGAAACTTATTCGATACTTATGCAGCTTGACCTTAGGGGATTTAACAATTCATTGTTGTTCAGAGAAAGAGGGCTCACATTCAGACAGTTAGGAAATTATGATGCCGCTCTCAAAGACCTTAACTTTGCTATAAAAATAAATGCGACGGATACGACGTCATATTTCTGGAGGGGCGTTGTTTATTTTGAAATGGAAAACGATTCAATGGCTTTAAAAGATTTCAATCATGTGCTGGATATCGATTCGGTTTACGGCAGGGTTTATGTTTATAAGGGAATGATGAACCGCAATAAAGCAGAATATGAAAAAGCTATGGTGAATCTGAATAAGGCGGTCCAATTAAGCCCTAAAGATACAATCGCGTATTTTGAGCTTGGGAACCTGTATCTTGATGAAGACAAGTATTCGGACGCGGCACGCTGCTATACAAAGGCGCTGGACCTGAATCCAAACTACAAAGATATTTTTGAAAACCGCGGAGTGGCATTTTATAACCTGGGGTATTACAGGCAGGCCGCTGCGGACTGGGATACCGCTATCAGAAACAACCCTGCGCTTTACAATAAACTAAAGCCTTTGTATAACGATGCAAAGAGCAAATCAGGTTTATAAATTTTACCAAATATCATCATGGATCATAATCTAATTACAACCGCATTTACAATCGACGGATATAAAATTAAACAAAACATGGGCGTGGTAAGAGGAATTGTTGTAAGGTCGCGTTCGGTATTCGGCACAATTGGCGCCTCGCTTCAAACCCTGGTTGGAGGGAACATTTCGCTGTTTACCGAGCTTTGCGAGAAAACCAGGAACGATGCCTTTGAATTAATGGTACAGCATTCTGAAGCGCTTGGCGCTAACGGAATCGTGGGCTTCAGGTATGACGCTAACGAAGTAATGTCAGGAGTAACAGAAGTGCTTGCTTATGGCACTGCCGTTGTATTTGAAAAAGCTTAGTTTTTTGAAATTCCGGTCAGCGGACTTTTCTACAGAAAAAGTAAAATAATTGAAGAAATTCTTAGAAAAGAAATATGTTAATACGGGGTTTGTAATAGCCCTGGCAATATTGCTTTCTATTAACATATTGACCTATCTCAATACATCGCGTCATTTTCAGGATGAAAAGTACCAGACCCTTGCATTACAAACTATGCAGACCTCAGAAGCCCTGTTAACAAGCTTAACGCAGGTCGAAACCAGCCGCAGAGGCTACCTGATAACGAATGAAGACGCTTTTTTGCAGGAATATTACTCTGCTATAAAATCGCTTGATACTACTTTTGGCGTATTAAAGAAATTTGCAAATGACGACCCTCTCGAAATTCAGATAATTGATACTTTGGCTCCATTGATCCATGACCGCAAAGACGTTCTGCAGGAATCGCTTGAATTGCAGGAAAACAAGGATCGCGGAATGAAGGTGCAGATAGAATATACGTCTAAAGGCAAGGAATCTCAGGACCACATAAAGAACCTTATTCATGCTGTCCAAAGCAGGGAAAACGAAGTTCTTAAAATGAGATTTGCGGAGGCCGATCTAAGCTCCCGTTATACGCTAACAAATCTCATAGTCGGAACTTCTATCGCCTTTGTTTTATTAATACTTAGCATAACTCTTTTAAACCGGAATATAACTCAAAGAAAAATTTTCGAAAAGGATCTTGAAGAGAGCCGGAACTGGCTATATACAACGCTTACCAGTATTGCAGATGCTGTTATAGTGACTGATAATCTTGGCGGCATCATGTTTACCAATTCTGTGGCTTTAAAACTCACCGGCTGGGATGAAAAAACGGCCAACGGAATGTATATTAATCATGTTTTTAATATTATTGACGAAGAGACCCGGGAAGAAATAGACAGCCCGGTTTTGCAATCGCTGAAAAGCGGGAAGATTTCAAGTCCGGAGAGAAACGTCATTCTGGTCAATAAAGTACGGGCAGAAATACCGATTGATCTAAGCGCCGCACCAATTAAGGATAACGATTTGAGAACCATCGGTACAGTTTTGGTATTCAGGGACGTTTCAGTTAAGAGGAAAGCTGAGCGGGATTTACGCAACAGCCAGAGATTTGTAGAGCGTATTGCGGAATCTATACCAAATATTTTATATGTTTATAATCTCAGCGGGCCAAGCATCATTTACGCAAACTTTAAGATCTCAGAATTGCTGGGATTCGGAGCGGAAGAAATAAAACAAATGGGTAGCGTGTTCTTTTCGAAATACATTCATCCCGACGATCTCAAAAGGCTGGCTTCGTTGTACCAGAGATTTATGAGAGCAAAAGATAATGATGTACTTGATTACGAATACAGGGTAATGAATTCCCGAGGCGAATGGAGATGGATGCACAGCTACGACGTTGTTTTCAAGAGAGGCTCTGATGGTTTGGCGGTTCAGTTGCTGGGGACGGCGCAGGATGTGACCGACAGGAAAAAACTGGAAGATGAACTTAAGAAATACAGCGGGCACCTTGAAGAGCTTGTCGATATCCGTACAAGGGAGCTGAAGCTTACAAACGAAAAAATTAAACAGGAGATCTCGGAACGCGCAAAGGCTGAAAAGAATATTATAGACGCCGAAGAAAAATTCCGAAGCCTGGTGGAGCATTCTCTTGCAGGCATCTACATCCTGCAGAACAACCGCTTTGTTTACGTTAATCCAAGATTTGAAGAAATATTTGACAGCAAGTTTGCTGAACTTGAAAAGATAAACCCGCTGGACCTCGTTTTGGAAGATGATAAGCCTTTTGTGATAGAAAACATAGAGAAGCTTTTTTCAAACAAAATGGTCAGCGTTCAGTATACTTACAGGGCCCTCAGGAAGAAAGGAACGACGATCATAGTGGAAGTTAGGGCTACTAAGATAGATTACATGGGAAGCAGCGCGCTGATTGGCACCATGCAGGATGTAACAGAAAGGAAGCTTGCAGAGGACGAGATACGGAGCCAGCAGGAGTTTCTTAGAACGGTGATAGATCTGAGCCCGAGCCTGATATTTGCAAAAGACCGCGAAGGACGCTTCACATTGGTCAATAAATCGGTAGCGGAGCTTTACGGCACAACAGTGGATGAACTTATCGGTAAGACCGATAAAGATTTTAACATAAGCAATAATGAAGTTCAGAGCTTTATTGAAGCTGACAGGCTGGTAATAGATAATCAACAGGAACGTGATATTCCCGAAGAAATGGTGTCAAGCGCTGTAACAGGCGAAACCAGGTGGTATCAGACAAAAAAAATTCCGCTGATTGCGAGGGATGGTTCGAGACAGGTTCTCGGGGTTTCAAGCGATATCACCGCCCGTAAAGTCGCGGAGGAAATGACTATCAAATCGCTAAAAGAAAAAGAGCTGCTATTGCAGGAAATCCATCATAGGGTAAAAAATAATCTGCAGATAATTGTCAGCCTTCTTAAGCTGCAGTCAAAACATATTTATGACCAAAGGGATCTTGAGATTTTCAATAACAGCCGCGCGCGCGTTGAAACTATGTCGTTAATTCACGAGAAGCTGTATAAGTCTAAAGATATATCTAGCATAAACTTTGATACTTACATAAGGGAACTGGCAAGCTACCTGCTGAAAGCATACAAAGTGCAGCAGGAAGATATTGAGCTTGTCATAAACGCAAATAACGTTAAACTTGGGATTGATACAGCTATCCCGTGCGGATTGATAATTAACGAACTCGTTATAAATATACTTAAGTTTGCTTTCCCCGAAGGGAGAAAAGGCAGGATTGAGATAACCGTTATTAAAGATAATGATGATATGACGCTTATAGTCTCAGATAACGGGATAGGGCTGGCTCCGGATTTTAGCCTTGGCGAAAGCATTTCGCTAGGGCTTCAGCTTGTTGATACCTTAATAAAACAGCTGGATGGGAATGTAGTGGTCGATAAGGCTGATGGCGCAAAGTTCACTATTAAGTTTAAAGAAGTAAAATATAAAGAGAGAATTTGATGATTGATCAAGAAACCGGCAATATAAAGTTTTTAATAAGTAAATAATAAATATGAAAAAAATAAACGTATTCATTATCCTTTTAGCGCTGGCATTTATTGCGGGAAGGTCATTTTCAGGCGGTTCATATCTTCAGTTATCACTGTATGATGATTCCGATTTTTTTGTTACTTTAGATGATCTGGCTTATACCGATGCCGGCAATATTGTCGAATTCGATGATCTTCAGCCGGGGGAGCATAATCTTATTGTTGCTAAGTCATCGCTGACCGACCAGTCAAAAACCGATGTTATTTATCAGGGCAAGATCAAAATTCCCGCCGGCTTAAATATATATGCGGTTATCGACGAATATAACGCATTTACGATCTATAAAAAAGTTCCTGTTGAAAAAGGCAGATGCAAAAGCGATTGCGGTTATTACAGATACATCGGGAAGAAAAATAATCCGGATATCCATGAACATCATGAAAACGATAATAGTAACCCCGAGTGCCGCAACGTTGTTATGAGCGATAAAGACTTTAAGGCATTCAAAAAGAGCATAGGGAATATGAATTTTGAAAATACCAATGTCACAATTACCGAAGGTATGCTCGATCAGAATACCGTTTCGACAAAGCAATTAGCCGAACTGCTTACTTTTTTTACTTTCGAGAGCAATAAGCTTGATATTGCAAAATACGCATATACGCATACCTGCGACAAAAAGAACTATTACCTCCTGTATAACTCGTTTAATTTTGATTCCAGCGTTGAAGAATTAAAGAATTACATTTCAGGAAAATAATTTGTAAATTACAATATTATGACAGAAGAACAATTAGAAAGACCAAGTACCGGAAAAAGCATCGGGTTTGCCCTATGCTTTTGGGCAGTTTATGTTGCTATTGTTTTTACTGTTCTTATTGTATTTTTCAAACTGCCGTTTTAAAAGAGGCGATATACTATTTTTTTGGGTTTAGTTTAGCTATAGACTAAACCCTTTTTTTGATGAATAAGTATGGAATGGAAAGAATTAAAAAGCGAATCCGCGTTTTATGAGATACAGGAACTATCTGCAAGGGAAAAAGTTTTAATTTTCAAACATGACCCCAATTGTGTTGTTAGTTTCATGATAAAACAGCTGCTGCAAAGAGAGTGGAACCAATCATTTATGAACATGAAAACGTATTTAATTGATTCTGAAATCAGCGAAGATCTGTCAAATAATATATCACACGAATTTGGCATAGATCATGTTTCGCCGCAGGCTCTCATTATCAGCAAAGATAAATGTATCTATACAAAGTCTAACGGATATATTCAGTATAAAGACTTAAAAGAGTTTGCCAACAGATAAAATTTTTTAAGCATTCCCGTGAAGTACCCCCAGGGTCAAACGGGAATCCATTAGCCAAAAACCGGAAACTGTCGGGTTATCGTTTTTTTGTCATTCCCGTCCCGATTTAATCGGGAGGAATCCTGGTTTTTGAAATCGATGGTAGTCAATCTTTTAGCTCCGTTAGGAGCGGCATATAAATAGATCCCCCCTTTCGCGGGGATGGATGAAATGGCAAGATTAACAGTTCCTAAAATGTATAAGCTTTTTATCGGCGGGAAATTCACCCGTACCGAGTCGGAAAGATATCTCTCCGCCGTTAACCCTGCAACTAAAGAAAAGATTTGTAATTACTCGCGCGCTTCAAGAAAAGACGTGCGCAATGCTGTTGTTTCCGCGCGTGCCGGTCATAATGTGTGGAAAGATAAAACTGCTTACGAAAGGGGACAGGTTCTATACCGCCTTGCCGAAATGCTTGAAGGCAGAAAAGATCAGTTTGCGGATGAAATTGCTATTTCAACGGGAACTCCGAAATCAAAAACTTTAACAGGAGTACTTAAGACTATCGATAGGGTAGTCTGGTATGCGGGATTTTCTGATAAATGGTCGCAGCTAGTAGGTACTGTCAATCCTGTTCAAAGCGGGTATTTTAATTTTTCGATA
>CAZMRG010000104.1:0-10097 GCA_964568655.1 uncultured Ignavibacteriales bacterium
GGAGGCGAAAATGTACCTGAGAAAATTGGAATACAAAGATGACCTTTCATCAAAAGATCATCACAGTTCAGAAGAAACCGGCTGGAAATACCTGGGGGGGTTCTTTTTCTTCACTCTTATAATATTACTTTCAATAATTCTTTCATCCCTTAGCGAAGCAGAGATCAGGGTTCTGTAGTTAAAATTCACTCTTATTCCAAAACCTTCTCCGTCCTAATCCGCCATGGCGGTTTGGGACGGAAGAATATTTACCTCCCGCTTCCTTTCATTATTTCTTAAGTAATACTAATTCCGTAATTTCGCATTAGCATTCCCATAATATGTATGTCATAATGACATGGAGTCAATTTTTTTGCTCTCCCCTTACTAAGGGGGAGTGGCCTTTAGGCTGAAGGGGTCTTACATAAAAGTCTAATGTCAAAAATAAATCTGGGTATAATCGGCGCCGGCGCAATATTCCGGCTCATGCATCTTCCGGTTTTCAAAAAGCTGGAGAGGAAATTCAGCATCATTAAGATATATGATTCTGACAGGAAAGCATATATATCTGCCGCTGAACTTATGAGGAAGCATAAGTATCCCTTTGATAAAACTATTTGGGCCGAAAGCGCCGAAGAAATATTTGCCGATAAGAGAATTGACGCAGTCGTTATTTTAACCGGAATAAATTCGCATACAGCATACACTCTGAAAGCTCTTAATAGCGGCAAGCATGTTTTTCTTGAAAAACCCGCCGCGCTCAGCGTTAATGAAATTCAGAAAATGAATTCGCTTGCACGCAGAAAGAAAAAGTTCGTTCAGGTTGGTATGGTGCTTCGCCACAGCAAATGGTATAACAAACTCAGGCAAATTGTAGATTCAAAAAAATTCGGAAAAGTGCTTTGGATGCACTGGCTTGAAACCCGCCCGTTTGATCCTATGAACTGGCGCTACGATACAAAAAACAAAAACGGGGATGCCATCATCCATGATAAAGCTATACACCAGATAAATTTATTCAATGCGTTCAGCGGCGCGCTTCCAAACAGAGTTTTAGCGATGGGCGGCCAGTATATGCTGAGTAATTCAAAATCAAAAAAGCTGCGCACGTTCAATAAGGAAGTGGCGCTCAAAGGTGATTCCAACGACCACCTTATGGCTTTGATAGAATACAAAAACGGCGTGAAAGCCGATTTGCTCGTATCTTATGTTAGCCCGCATGCCCGCGAATCGCGCTGGATAATTCAGCTTGAAAAAGCCAAAATAGTTACGCATTTTGAAACATTCGTGAAAGGGAATAAGAAGGGTAAGTTTGAATGGGGTAAACACCCGTCAACTATTTATCTTTTCAAGGATGATAATTCATATGATGTTCCGTGGAGAATTCCTATGTCGTATCCGCCGGCGGAAAAGAACCTTGTTTTCTATGATGAATATCAGCAGGACCCGCTTCATCCCGGGGCTACCGCGCAATGGATTGAGTTTTACAGATGCATTAACGGGGGAGTTGAGCCAGAGTGCAATCTCAGCTTAGCCGCTGAGGATACAAAAGTTGTTGAAAAGATATGCATTGCTTTAGTTCCCGCCCCGCATCAAGTGCGGGGTAAACTCCATCGGGAATCCAGTTTTAAAATTAAGAACGAAAATTAAAATGTCAATAAAATATTTTATACTATCTGTATTTCTTTTTTTTAATAACCAGCTGATTGACTGCAGTGGTTCAACAACCAGTCACGCCGCCCCCGTCCAGTTTAAACTCGGCAATGAAGTATTGCTAAGCGATAAACTTGATGAGATTAAATCAAAACGAGTAGCGCTCCTGACCAATCAAACCGGAATTCTTCCTGACGGCGCTCACATAATTGATGCAATGGTTGCAAAAGGCGTTAACGTTGTTAAAATATTTTCTCCCGAGCACGGAATCAGGGGCGATGAAAATTATTCCGATAAGGATGATAAGACCGGAATCCCCATAGTTTCTTTATACAACGGGAAAACAAAACCATCGGCTTCGGACCTGGCTGATGTTGATGTTTTAATATATGATATTCAGGACGTGGGCGCTAGATTTTACACATATACCTCAACCCTATATTACGCAATTGAAGCATGTTTGCAGAACAATAAAATGATAATTGTTTGCGACAGGCCGATTATTATTAATCCTGAATACGTTGATGGCTTCCAGATGGAAGGCGAATTTGAATCTTTCGTTGGAACGATACCAACGCCTGTGTGCTACGGGCTCACTTGCGGCGAGCTTGCTTCATTTATTAATGGTTCAGTTTACAACGGCAGCTCGCTTCTTGAGATTATTAAAATGACCGGTTACACTCATTCAACCAATTATAACACGCTTAAGCTCACATGGGTAAAGCCATCGCCAAATATGTTTACAGCAAACACGGCTGTTTGCTATCCGGGCACATGCTTTCTTGAAGGTACAAATGTTTCAGAGGGACGCGGGACGGATAAACCGTTTGAATATTGCGGCGCGCCATGGGTTAACGCCCAGCAGTTTGCGGATGAACTGAATTCATATGGGTTAAGCGGGGTTACATTCGAACCGACGACATTCACGCCATCTGAGAAGGTCTCAAATTATCCGCCAAAGTTTTTCGGTAAGGAGTGCAATGGTGTATTTATTAATGTTTCAGATAAAAATAAATTCGAAGCGGTTAAATGCGGAGTTGCAATTTTAGTCGCATTGAATAAATTGTTCCCTGATTTCAAATTCAACAAAGATAATTATATCGATAAGCTTGCGGGAACAGATGCTCTGAGAAAATATGTGAAGTCGGGAGTAGAATATTCCCGTATAATTCAATACTGGGAAAAGGATGTAGCATCATTCAAAGATACGCGCTCAAAATACCTGCTGTATAATTGATGGCTCTTCTTGTCATTCCTGCCTCTCGGCGGTCCTACCTTATATCCTGTTTAGTTAGTTCGTATTTACTATTTAATATTTACTATTTAATATTTAATATTTGCTCATTATTCATTGTTATTGCATCTCATTAAAATTATTTTGCAGTATATTACCTGAATATTATTATGCTTACTGCTCAAATATCAGAATTAATCAATAAGCGGCGCTCCGAGGGCCAGATCTACGGCGACCTGATGCAGTTCCGCGTGCGCGAAATACTGCTTGTCACAACTTATTATGACGCATATATCCTCGAACAGGAAGACAGGCTCTCGGAAGAGATCTTCGGGGAGTATTATAACCTCAATCTCACAAACGCTCCGAGAATAAGCAACGCTTCAACAGGCGAAGAAGCTCTTAAGCTTCTAAATGAAAGACGCTTTGATCTTGTTGTGCTTACAATGCGTATGAGCGATATATCGCCGTTTGACCTTAGCGATAAAATTAAAGAAACCGACCCGCGTATTCCGGTAATACTTCTGCTGCACGATAACAACGACCTGGTGAGGCTTGGCGATAACCGACAAACGCCTAACATTGATAAAATTTTTGTCTGGAACAGGGATTCGAACATCTTCCTCGCTATGATCAATTACATAGAAGATAAGATGAACGCCGAAAACGACGCGAAGATAGGCCTTGTGCGTATTATTCTGCTTGTGGAAAATTCCATTCGGTATTATTCGAGATATCTGCCGGAGCTGTATCACGAGATCATAACGCAAACTCAGCATCTTATCGAGGAAGAGTATCTTGACGACATGATAAAAGTGCTAAGGCTCAACGCGCGTCCCAAGGTACTTATTGCAGTTAATTATGAAGAGGCGATCGGGCTTTATGAAAAATACAAAAACAATTTGCTTTGCGTCATATCGGACGTGCGTTTTCCGAAGGAAGGAAAAATTTCCGAAAGAGCCGGCATTGATCTGATAGAGTTTGTCAGAAAAGAACATCCTGACCTGCCATGCATTATACAGTCTTCCGAAGTTGATAACGAACAGTATGCCGAAGAGCTGAATGCGTTTTATATTGATAAGAATTCCGAAACTATGGAGACCGACCTGAAAGAATACATCAAAAATAATCTTGGGTTCGGTGATTTTATTTTCAAAGATGACGACCAGAAAGAGCTTTCAAGGGCTTCCAATATGCATGAAATGAAAGAGAAGCTTAAGGAAATATCAAACGAGTCGCTTGATTTCCATGCGCGCCGGAATCATTTTTCCGCGTGGCTGATGGCAAGAGGCGAGATAGAGATCGCGCAGAAGCTTCAGCCCGTTAAGGTAAGCGACTTCCGCCGTCAGCAGGACCTGAGGAATTATCTTGTTGATGTATTCGACCGGCTTGACGACCAGCATATCCGCGGCAAGGTTATCGATTTTGATGAAGCTGTTCTTGAACGTGACAGCTTTATCGTTCGCCTTGCAGACGGCTCGCTTGGCGGCAAAGGGCGCGGACTGGCATTCATCAATTCAATTATTTCGAAAATAGATATCGAAGCGGACCTTGATAACGTAAAGGTCAGCGTGCCGCGTACGGGGGTCATCGGCACAGGGGAGTATGAGAATTTTCTTGAAGCCAACGATCTGCTCGGCGTCATCGGCGGAGATATGGATTATGAAGAAATTAAAAAACGTTTTGTTAAAGGCAGACTTTCCGAGGAGCTTCGTAATAACCTGAAACTGGTGCTCAAGCATTTTCGGAGTCCCATTGCAGTCAGGTCATCAAGCCTGTTTGAGGATTCTATCTCCGATTCATTCTCCGGAGTTTACGAAACTTTTCTTCTCCCGAATAATCATGAGGACGATAAAGTACGCCAGGGGCATCTTGAAGAAGCAATTAAGCTTGTATTCGCCTCTGTATTTTCACCCGGCTCGCGCGCGTATTTTGAGGCAATCAATTACCGCGTTGAAGAAGAAAAAATGGCCGTGCTTATTCAGGAAGTCGCAGGCAATTTATATGACAACCGTTATTACCCGGATATATCAGGCGTGGCGCAGTCATATAATTATTATCCTATTTCATATATGAAGCCCGAAGACGGAATAGCAATTATCGGGCTTGGGCTGGGGAAATACGTTATAGATGGCGAAAAGGCCTTCCGGTTCTGCCCGAAATATCCTAAGCTTGATATTAATTCTCCTGAGATGCTCAAAACAAATTCTCAGGATTATTTTTACGCCGTCAACATGTTTGAAGATAAGATCGATCTCATCATGGGAGATGAAGTTACACTATCGGCTAATCCCATTAAAACTGCTGAAGATGACGGGAGACTGGAATTTATCGCATCTGTTTGGGATGCCCAGAACCAATCGATCAAAGCGGGTATAAACACGCCGGGTCCAAGGATTATTAATTTTGCGTACGTGCTTAAGTATAATACATTCCCTCTTGCCGGGATAATAGATAATATTCTTGAGATACTTAAATTCTCCATGGGTACGCCTGTTGAAATTGAGTTTGCCGCAAACATAGACGACCAGAAGAACTCTGCCGGAGTGTTTTACATTCTGCAGATCAAGCCGCTCATTCGGGAAGTGCAGAATCTGGAAATTTCCATAGGCGATACAGAAAAAGATAAGTTGCTGCTCTTTACGGATAAAGGGATGGGCAACGGAATGATAGAGGATCTGGAAGATATTATTTACTGCGACCCGGAAAAGTTTGATAAGTCAAAGACTGTAGAAATGGCAAAAGAAATCGAAGACATTAACAGGCTAATGGTTGCTGAAAAGAAAAAATATGTGCTGATCGGCCCCGGCCGATGGGGCACGCGCGATAAATGGCTCGGAATTCCTGTGACATGGGCTCAGATCTCCAATGCCCGGATCATTATAGAAGCCGGTTTAAAAGATTTTCACGTTGATGCATCTCTTGGTTCGCATTTCTTCCATAATGTAACTTCTATGAACATCGGTTATTTCACCGTCCCGTTTAATTCACAAAAGAATTTCATCGATTGGCGCTGGCTTAGCGGGCAGGAAAAGAAAGAACATGGCAATTTCTTTGTACATGTACATCTGACGAAGCCTATAAAAGTCTTAATGGACGGCAGAAGGGGACTATCTGTGATATATAAGCCCGAAATTTTATAATTTATCCCCGTGCAAGCGGGAATCCTGGTTTTGATTTTCTATTTCTTTATTCTCTGAGCCTTATTTGAAAATTCTTCATTTTTGTGTTTTGTTAATGGTTCACTGCTAACTGTTAACTGATTTTAGAAACATTCCCGAATAAATTTCCTATACCTTAGTGTTAATTTTCAATTATATTTGTTTACTGTTATTCGAATCTTTTCTTTTATAAACGTCCTCTTAAAAATTGACGTAAAAAAATTGACGGAATGAAGTCAATTTTAGTCAATTTTTTAAGCAGACTTGACTTTTTTGGTTCTTGGCGCCTGTCCCGCACCTGATGCGGGATGTCAAGACAAAAAGAACATAAGGATAATAGTATTTTACAGCATATTTCAAAAAGTTTTTATTATTTCCATTTACAATTTACAAGACAGACATACTTAAATTTTGTTATTATTTCTTTTAATGGAAGTGTAATCATATGGTTGCCCGCATGCGCGGGCATGGAATCAAAATGAAAATTAAAAAATTCAAATGCATCAACTGCGGCGCGCCGAAAGTAAATCCGTACAAATCGCCGTACATAGTATGTGATTACTGCGGCTCGTTCACTGATATTGATTTCACTCTCGGCATGAACTACTGGAACCAGTCGCCTATTACAAACATTGGTTACGCGTTCAACAAAATGGAGTTTGCCCGCAAAATACAGGCTGCCATGCAGCGCCAGGATGAAAAAGCTTACTGGCAGCTTCAGCATGATTACTGGGATTACTATTATAAAACTTACCCGCCGTATCTGCCGCCTTCGATAGATACTCCGGAAAAATATGCGATGTACTTAAAGGTATGCGCCGATTCATCTCTTAAATCTGCTACCAGCCAGGAAATCTCAAACAAGCAAATGGCGCTGAAGAATATCCAGAACTTTCTGACGTATCATAACGAAGGCGGCAAGACCATTGTGGATTCAAAAATTTTCTTCCAGATGGCGGATATTTTTATTTCATTTACAAAAGAATCATTTGCAAATTTCTACAACGACCCCAATTTCTCAATTATGGAAGAGCTTCTTCCGTCCGGGGTTCATCTCAAAATGAAGCTCTCGCAGTTTGTGCAGGTATGGCTTCCGTATCTTACCGAAGATGACCAGGTAAAATTCCTGAAAATGGCGGGATTCACAAGCGAGTATGTCGAAATAGAACAGCCTCCGGGCCATGCCGGCAATTGCGAACATTGCAAAGCTGAATTATACATTCCGGAAGGTTCATACCGGGTATTTTGCGAGAGCTGCCGCAAATCAACCAAGGTTCAATCGCAGTTCAAGTGCTCATCATGCGGCGCGGAAGTTGAGGTGCCTGATAATCCCGCAAAACCGATTGAGTGTCCTTATTGCGGGGTCGAGAACCGGCTGATAAAAGCAATGTTCGGATAGGTTGATTTGAGAATTGACCTGCCTGCCGAAGTCTAGGCGCAGGCAGGGATTTTCGATTTGAGATTTAAAAACGAGTTATAGGTTTCAAGTTACAAGTTAGCAAGTTACAAGTTAGCAAGTTGCAGGTTAGCAAGTTGCAGGTTAGCAAGTTGCAGGTTAGCAAGTTGCAGGTTAGTAAGTTGCAGGTTAGTAAGTTGCAGGTTAAAAATCTATCAGACTGCAGTCGGCGTGAAAGCGGAATCCGGTTTTTGGTCAATAATAAAATCCCCATTCGGAAGAATATCGAAAAAGGTAGGTTCTCTTAGATTATTTACAACCGTTTGAAATGAGTATTGCTGTGAATAAACGCCTGTAGATATGATCAGGAATATGAAAATTGTAAGAAGTTTTTTCATTATATAATAAGCTCGTTAGGTTTGGGTGCAACTTATCATCATTTGTTGCCAATTTCAATAGTTGCAAAATATTGTGTAGTAATTGATTATTACTACTCATTTTGGAATTTGTTTCCCGAACGAGCCGCTTTGTAGGTCAAAGGCATGCCTTTGACTAATCTTCTACTCGCCTCTCCGCTATCTGCGTATTCTATAATCGCCACTACAGATTATATTCTCAACTCTCTTTGTGTTTTTCTTCTCTGTGCTCTGGGGTTGTTTTTGTAAAGATGTTACTATATTGGCAAGAAGTTAGAATGTTCTGTTAATTGTTTGATACTATTTGTTTATTGCTCATTGCTCATTATTCATTATAACAAAAAGGCGCAGCCCTTTCGGACCGCGCCTCTCGTGATAATTCAAACCAAACTAATGAATTATACTATGCCATATGCTATCATTGCATTAGCCACCTTAACAAAACCTGCTATATTCGCTCCCATCAAATAATCGCCTTTGTGTCCGTACATTTCGGCTGCGTCAAGTGAAGATTTGTGAATGCTCTTCATAATTCCGAGCAGTCTTTGGTCAACTTCTTCTCTTGTCCACAATAACCTCAAGCTGTTCTGGCTCATCTCAAGTCCTGAAACTGCAACGCCGCCTGCATTAGCAGCCTTTGCCGGTCCGTATAAGAATCCGTTATCCTGGTATGTCTTTATTGCTTCTAAATTCGAAGGCATGTTAGCTCCTTCTGATACGCAGTAGCATCCGGCTTTAACCAGGGCTGCTGCGAGCTTGCCATCTATCTCGTTCTGTGTGGCGCACGGTAACGCTATATCAACCTTAACATTCTCGTCTCTTACTACTTCCCATACGCTCTTGCCTTCATAGAACTTCACTTTATACTTGTCGGCATATTCTTTTATTCTTCCGCGCCTGTTGTTCTTTAAGTCCATTAAGAAATCCCATTTCTCGCCTTTGATACCTGCATCGTCAATAATGGTGCCATTAGAATCTGATACGCTGATAGCTATACCGCCAAGATGATTTACTTTTTCAATCGCATACTGTGCAACGTTGCCTGATCCTGATACAATTACTCTTTTTCCTTTGAAATCTTTTTTCTGAGTGCTAAGCATTTCGGCTGCGAAATAAACAGCGCCGTAACCTGTAGCTTCGGGTCTTATTAAGCTTCCGCCGAATTCCATAGCTTTGCCTGTTAATACGCCTGTATGCTCGTTGCGGATCTTTTTGTAATATCCGAACATGTAACCGATTTCTCTTCCGCCTACGCCGATATCGCCTGCCGGTACGTCTCTGTCCGGTCCGATATGCCTGAACAATTCGCGCATGAATGCCTGGCAGAATCTCATTACTTCTTCATCCGATTTTCCTTTAGGATCGAAATCAGAACCGCCTTTTCCGCCGCCCATTGGCAACGTTGTGAGCGAATTTTTAAATATCTGCTCGAAGCCGAGGAATTTTAATATTCCAAGATTTACTGAAGGATGGAACCTTAGTCCGCCTTTATACGGTCCGATAGCGTTGTTGAATTCTACTCTGAAGCCGCGGTTAACCTGGACTTCGCCTTTATCATCTACCCATGGAACGCGGAACATAATCGTTCTGTCAGGAACAACAATTCTCTCATAGATTTTCGCTTTTACGTATTCGGGGTGTTTTTTTACTGTCGGCTCTAATGTATTAAGCACTTCTTCTACCGCTTGATGAAATTCCGGCTGTCCCGAATCTTTCTCTTTGACCTTTGCAATTACTTCTTGTATTACGGATGACATTTGTACTGCTCCTTACTTTCTAATTAATAAATTTGTTTGGTTGATATTGTTTGGTTTGTTATAGTTTCTGTTGTGCGGATTAACGCGAAGGCGAATGACTGGCAAAGGGTAATAAATTACGGGAAAAACCATATCACGACTTTCTATATCAATCAGCATCGGAAATTTTCTGTGTGAAATCTGCATTTTTTCTCTGGCGCCCAAAACCTAAGGATTATCCTGCTCTTCGGGTCTGGGCAAATAGGGGGTTATTTTTCGATTTTTCCCCTTTTTACATAATACAAAATTACCTGTTTAATTTTGCCTAAACAATGACTTTTGTCATGTTTTTCGGGATTTTTGTAACAATTTTTGAAATTTTAGCTTTAAACTGTTTAAAGTTAGTTTTTATTTCTGAAAGATCTTAATTTTTTTTATATCATTCCCGATTTAAACGGGAATCTAGGTTTTTCTGTGCATGTTTTGAGTTGCAGGTTACAAGTTGCAGGTTACAAGTTGCAG
>CAZMRG010000104.1:10197-11291 GCA_964568655.1 uncultured Ignavibacteriales bacterium
AGTTGCAGGTTACAAGTTGCAGGTTACAAGTTGCAGATTCAGCATTTTTGATTTACTACTTTATTTACGGCTGATACGCAGAGTTTTTGATTAGTCTGATAATATTATGGATCTGATAATCGGCGGGTTTTCGTGCTGCCTGCCTACCCATTTTTGGTTTGAAGAACTGCTCCGCTGGCGCGAAGTATTGGATAGGCAGGTTTGACTATTAAACCAGTCGGACACGAATTGTATCCCCTTCTGTCTTCCGGGCGGAAATTTCTTTTCTAAAATAAATACATCTTCTCTCATTTGTTTATTTTTTCTCTGTTCATATTCAATCTGTTAATCTTATTTCCTTTTAAATCCTAAATCTTCAATCTCAAATCGTTTCGTGCTCCCTGCCTACCCATTTTTGGTTGGTGTAACTGTTCCGCGCGAGCGGAACCGTGGATAGGCAGGTTTGACCATGTAACCAGTCGGACACGAAATATATATCCCCCTTGGTGTGCGGGCGTAGAAAAATTTTTATATTAAAATAGATGCATTTTTTTATTTGTTGTTGTTTTTCTAAGTGATCTTTAATCTTTTATTCTGTAATCTGATAATCTTTAATCTGGTAATCTTTAATCAGTTGATCTGCTGAAGCGTGTTATACCCGTACCACGAATGTATCTCCCATTAGCGCAGTTTCCCTAAAACACATTCATCCAAGCGACAAATTCGTTTAAAGCGTTACTTCGCAGTGCGGGTATCCCACGTTTTGTCTTCTGCAGGTATTTAGTCTATCCTAATCAATTCATTTCATCCGGAAAAGTTGCAAACCTTGAGTTTCAGGTTGTCCCGAAGGGACGCCTGCAGCGAAAGTTGCAGGTTACAGGTTACCGGTTTATCTGTTTATTCGATCAATTTGATGAATTTGTATTTCGTGCTTTATCCGTGCTGTGATTTTCATCTGGCGTTCTATGCTATTCCCCGGATGGGTTGGCTGAATACCCTGTTCAAATCTCGTGTTACGAATTCTGCTTTTATGCTGTTTCTCTCATAAAACAACTTTTCCTAACCTCACTTCATAAAAAGAAGGAAGGAACGCGAGTTTCACCGAGTATCCCGGC
>CAZMRG010000105.1:0-3262 GCA_964568655.1 uncultured Ignavibacteriales bacterium
GCTAAAGATGTTGAGCTTAATTTATTCTGCCCGCCTGAACAGCAGACAAAAATTAAGTATGCCGATTCCGCTCCTACCGGCGAACCTATAGTTATGGTTGACGCGATTAATCACGCGCTGCATGAGGAAATGGAAAAGAATCCGAACATGCTTGTTTACGGCGAAGATGTTCAGGACGGCAAAGGCGGAGTGTTCACTGCTACAAAAGGACTTTCAACAAAATTCGGGACAAAGAGATGTTTCAATTCGCCGCTTGCCGAAGCTTCTATTATGGGAACGGCGGTTGGCGCGGCGCTAACAGGACTAAAGCCTGTTATTGAAATTCAGTTTGCAGATTATATATACCCGGCTATGATGCAGATACGCGATGAGCTTGTTATGTATCGTTACCGTTCGAATGGTTCATTTGAATGTCCTGTAACAATTAGGGTTGCGACCGGCGGATACATCGGCGGCGGACATTATCATTCACAGAACATCGAAGCTATTTTTGCGAAGTGTCCGGGATTATACATAGCTTATCCCTCAAATGCAGCGGATGCAAAAGGTTTGTTAAAAACTGCTTGTCAGCTTAAGGACCCGGTTATGTTCTTAGAACATAAATTTCTATACAGGCAGGGTTATGCTAAATCGCCCGAACCGGATAAAGATTATTACCTGCCATTTGGCAAAGCAGCTGTTAAAAGAGAGGGCAACGATCTGACCATAGTAACTTATGGCGCTATGGTTGAAAAATCTCTTAAGGCTGCCAGGGAGCTTGAGAAAAAAGGATACAGTATTGAAGTTGTGGACGTAAGGACAATAGTTCCGCTTGATACTGAAACAATTATTAATTCTGTTAAGAAGACAGGAAAGGTGATTGTGTTCCATGAGGATTCAAAGTTTATGGGATTCGGCGGCGAGATAGCTTCAGAAATAGCCGAGAAAGCGTTCGAGTATCTTGATGCGCCAATCAAGAGAGTTGCAGGGCTTCATGTTCACATTCCATTCCATCCGAATCTTGAAACTGCGGCGCTTCCGCAGGATAGCTGGATATTAAAGGCTGCCGAGGAAATGCTCTCGTACTAAATAGCGAAACAGTGAAATAAGTAAATAGTGAAATGTGAGATAGAGAAATAGTGAAATGGCGATTTTAATGAGTAATGAGTAATGAGTAATGAACAGACTACAATGATTATAGTACAAACAGAATTTTGAATTATTCAGATTATAGTAAATAGAAAATAAATAAGGTGAGGTCTAGACACTTCACCTTTTTTATTTTTAGAAATCCTTAGCAAAGTATAAGGATTCCTTTCAACTACAGACGAATGTTAAGAATTTAGAAAATGATATTGCATTTAGTTTGCCACTACCTTCAGGTAGTGGGTTATGCAGGTGATAAATATACGGCTTTAGCCAATAAAAAATTATGGGCTGAAGCCCGGGTCAATTTTGATCTTTTTCCACGACCTAAAGGTCGTGGCTATTTCAGTCATAAGTCGATAATATTTTTTTAAAGCCCCGGACCGTGTGGCGCTTTTGCGCCAGGGGCTATATGTTAATAGAAATTATTAAGTGTACAATGCAGCTCCGTAGGAGCGGCATAATATGTTTTGGAAGCAAAGTAAAATATGAATGAACCAATAGTTTCAATTTCCGGGATCAGGGGAATTTTAGGAGAATCTCTTACCCCTGAAAATATTATTAAGTATATCACTGCATTCGCTAAGTATATTAAAAATAAGCGCGTTGTAATCGGCCGCGACGGCAGGATGCATGGCGAGCTCGTTGAAAAAATTATTGAATCAACTTTGCTTATGAATGGCTGTGAAGTAATTAATATCGGCATGGCCCCAACCCCTTCGATCACGCTTGCGGTAGAAACGCTCAAAGCGTCCGGCGGAATTTCTATTACAGCCTCGCACAATCCGCAGGAATGGAACGGAATGAAATTTATTAACAGCAAAGGTATTTTCCTTAATGCCGCCGAGAATAAAGCGTTTCTTTCTTTTGTGGGGAACGCTAAGCCTTCAACAGTAAGATGGGATAAAATTAAACCGTTAGAATATTATCCGGGATTTAATGATTATCATATTCAAAGGGTTCTGCACATCAAATCCTTAAACCTCAAAAAAATAAAACAGAAGAGATTTAAGGTAGTTGTTGATTGCGTTAATTCTTCCGGCTCAATTATTGTCCCGGCGCTCCTTGATAGGCTCGGATGCGAAGTGATTAAAATTGATTGCGACGGAACGGGTTTATTCACACGTAAACCTGAACCAATCCCCGAAAATCTGGTTAACACATGCCGCGCCGTTAAGAAAAATAAAGCTGATATTGGAATTATTGTCGACCCGGATGCTGATAGGCTTGTTATAATAGATGAAAAGGGCGAGCCATTCGGCGAAGAAAATACTATTACAACTGTTGTGAATTACATATTGAAGAAAACTCCGAAAGCCGGGAGAATTGCCGCAGTGAATCTTTCAACTTCACGTTCAGTTGATGACGTTGTAAAAGCGCTTGGCGGAAAATTATATAAATCAGCCGTAGGCGAGATTAATGTGATCGGTAAGATAAAAAAATGCGGCGCAATTGTTGGCGGCGAGGGAAGCGGGGGAGTGATACTTCCGGAAGTTCATTACGGAAGAGATTCGCTGGTTGGTATTTCAATAATACTCAGCGAGCTAGCTGAGTTTGGCGGAAAAGTTTCACAATACAAAAAAAACCTACCGCAATATTTTATCAGGAAAGCAAAGATAAATCTTTCAAATATTAAACCTGAATCTATTTTAAAATTTCTTTCTAAAAAGTATGCAGCTTTTCCGCAAAACCATGAAGACGGATTGAGAATTGATTTTGAATCATCATGGGCAAATTTCAGGAAATCGAATACGGAACCGATTATCAGAATAATCACAGAAGCAAGAACGCCGGAAGAAGCTGACTGGATCCAAAAGAGATTTTTGAAGGAAATAAAAGAATACTTAGGAAACTAAAGATACCTCTCCCTCGTCGCTTCGCGCCACCCCCTCTCCATATGGAGAGGGGGCAGGGGGGTGAGGTAAAACAATTTGGAAAATTTAAGAAGCCCTGTTTAATCAGTCCTTCTCCCCCTGCCTGCAGCAGGCAGGCCTAACAGGGGGAGAAGCGCACCAATGGTGCGCAGAGGGGGCGCCTGCCTAAGTATATCGCAAAAATCACAATTTGGATTCCCGCTTTCGCGGGAATGAAATACAATGAATACAGATAGACTTTTATTTATCATATATTTTTGACT
>CAZMRG010000105.1:3362-11229 GCA_964568655.1 uncultured Ignavibacteriales bacterium
GGGAATGAAATACAATGAATACAGATAGACTTTTATTTATCATATATTTTTGACTAATTTGTGCAAATTATAAACAAAATAAGGTTATGGCAAAGCTTTTAGAAGTAAAAAACCTGAAAACGTATTTTTATACAGATGACGGCATAGCAAAAGCAGTTGACAACGTTTCATACGATTTGGATAAAGGCGAGACTCTTGGCCTTGTCGGCGAATCAGGATGCGGAAAAAGCGTTTCAGCGCTTTCGATAATGAGGTTGATACCTGATCCTCCCGGAAAAATTGTCGGCGGCGAGATCCTCTTTAAAGGGGAAGATATTGTAAAAAAGACCGAGCGCGAAATGCAGGACATGCGCGGCAACGACGTAGCTATGATATTCCAGGAGCCAATGACATCGTTGAACCCGGTGTTCACCTGCGGATTCCAGATCGATGAAGCTGTTATACTTCACCAGAAAGTCAGCAAAGAAGAAGCGAAGAAACGTTCTATTGAAATGTTAAGATTAGTCGGAATCCCGGCGCCGGAACAAAGATACATGGAATATCCCCACCAGCTTTCAGGCGGCCTTCGCCAGCGTGTGATGATAGCTATGGCGTTATCATGCAACCCGGAAATATTAATTGCAGATGAACCTACCACGGCGCTTGACGTAACTGTGCAGGCGCAGATACTTGAGCTTATAAGAAAACTTCAGGATGAGCTTGGCATGGGTGTGATAATGATCACTCATGACCTCGGAGTTATTGCCGAAATCTCAAAACGCGTTGCCGTAATGTACGCTTCTAAAGTTGTTGAGTATTCAGTTGCGGATGAAATATTTTATAATCCAAAGCATCCATATACGCTTGGGTTGTTAAGCTCAATACCAAAATTAAATAAAGGCGCGGCGAGACTTTCAACTATCGAAGGCAACGTGCCCGCCGCAACAAATTATCCTGTTGGCTGTCATTTCTGCACAAGGTGCAAATATGTAGATAGCAAGCTTTACACTAAAGATTCTAAATGCTGGAATGTTGAACCAGTATTGGAACAGATAGACGGAACGGGTATGATGCACACAGTTGCCTGCCATTACTGGAAAGAGATCGCCTCAAAGCGCGAGAAATCAGGAGAGAAAACTCCGGCCGCAGCGTAAACACAATTAGCAATTAGCAATGAACAATTTTCAATGGAAACACTTGTCAGTCTGAGCGCCTGCCTGCTGCAGGCAGGGAGACGAAGACCAAAATCGAATGAGAATAAAAAAGAAAGTACTGTTGAAAGAGAAAGACTCTCAGAAATTATTGCATTTAACTGAAAAAGTTGAAAAGATAAATTTCAATTTAGAAGATGAATTTGATGATTTATCTCACAGCGCTTCTGAATCTCTTGGATTTTGGTATAATGATATAGACGTTAATATTTGGAACCAAAAATCTGATGGGATTAAGTATCAGAAAAAAATTCGAAGTGAATGGGATCATAGAGTTATATGAAATACCTATATTTGAAAATAAAGCCCGTTTATATACGGGCTTTTTTAATAATTTTATTCAGGTTTCCTTATAATAGAATCATTTATAAAAAAATCAGTAAATGGAAAACAGCATTTTAGTCTATAAGCCCGGCAAATCAAAACAGGAACTCTGGGAATGCCTGGAAAAATTTAAGCTGGAATATTCACAGCAGATGTCTGAGTATAATGTGAAGATCAGTAAATTAGAAGATGGCTATGCAATTAAAGCCGAGAAGAAAATCCTTTTTATGAACTTTTGGATAAACGCGAAGATACTGATACGGGAACATGAATTTGATATTATCTGGGAAACAAATGCTCCGGAAAACAAAGTTAACGAAGCGATTGAAAAAGTAAAGATCGCTCTGGAAAAATGTTGATTTAAAACGTTTAAGCCGCGATTTCAGCCGTTTTTTTCTCTTACAACTCAAATTAATTTTTGTTATTTTTGTGTTGACATGTAAAGGAGTTACTTATGTTAACACTAGCGAAACGAATGGCTCTCCGAAGCGGAAACCAAATGGTTGCAGAAGGAGCGATACAGGCAGGATGTAAGTTTTTTGCGGGATATCCCATCACACCTGCTTCCGGGGTTTATAAAGGAATGATAGATAACCTCCCGCTTCACGGCGGTATAGCCATCAGCTCACCCGACGAAATTTCAGCATTAGCATATTGCGTAGGCGCTTCAATGCGCGGATTTAAATCAATGACGGCAACCTCGGGCCCCGGATGGGCGCTAATGGTTGAAACCGTTCAATATGCGCTTATTACAGAAACGCCTGTTGTTATTTGCGTTGTTCAGCGGCTTGGACCAAGCACCGGAGGCGCGACGCAGGGCGGACAGGGCGATATACTTATCACCGAATTTGCCACCAGCGGCGGATACACGATCCCCGTTCTTTATCCCACAACTTCACGCGAATGTTTTGAGTTGACCGCGCTGGCTTTCAGCTGGTCCGAAATGCTCAGAACGCCTGTTGTATTGTTAACGGATAAAGAAATTGGAATGACCACCGAAAGCGTGGATTTTGAGGGACTGGATCAGCTGAAATCGCTTAACAGAACTAAAATTCATAAGAACGATTATGATTTTAAAGACTGGACTATGTACGGGTTCGATTCACCGGACCTGGTTTCAAAGTTCGCGACAGTTGGAGGCGATATAAAAGTTACCGCTACCGGTTCAGCGCATAATTATGCGGGCTTATTGAAAAAGAATGATGCGGAAACTATTTCGGTTCTGCGTCATCTTGAAGATAAAATAGAAAAGAACAGGGATAAACTGATTCTTGTTGATGAAGACTTACAGAAAGACGCCGAAACATTGGTCATTAGTTTCGGAATAACGGCAAGGACAATGAACGAAGCTGTTAAGACGGCAAGAAGCCAGGGTAAAAAAGTTTCGTCGCTTACAATTAAGAGCTTGTTCCCGATTCCGCATAAAGTTATCGAAAAAAATGCCGCGCAGGTAAAAAAAATCATAATTGCCGAAGAAAATTTAAACGGGCAGTACAGAAGGCTAATTGAACCATATTTGATGCGCAAAGAAGTGATTGGAATTAATAAAATCGGCGCTATGATAACTCCCAATGAAATATTGGAAAGGATATAGATAAAATGAATAATGTAAATGAATGCACTTATATGACCGAAGGCGCTGTAATGCCTTTCTGCAAAGGATGCGGACATAATCACATATTAAATAAATTGGATGAAGCGCTTACAAACCTGAATTTGGATCCACAGGATGTTTGCCTTGTTACAGATATTGGCTGCATTGGTCTTGCTGATATGCTCTTTGATAAGGTTCACACGGTCCATACAACTCACGGCAGGTCGACGGCTTTTGCAACAGGAATTGAAATTGCTGATAAAGTAATGGGTGAGAAGAAACTCAAAGTAATTGTGCTGATAGGCGATGGCGGTTCAATGATTGGCTTATTGCACATTGTAAATGCCGCGCTGCTGAATGTGGATCTAACGGTCCTTGTTTGCAATAACTTTTTATTTGGAATGACCGGCGGTCAGCAATCATCGCTTACGCCTGAGCATTTTATCACTCAAACAACTCCGTTTGGCAGCATTATGCCGCCTTTGGATATTTGCAAGACAATTGATGCATCAAAGGGCGAGTTCATAGCCCGCAAATCGGCTACGGATAAGGATTTAACAGATGTGATAGCTAACGCTATTCAACATGATGGATTTGCGCTTGTTGAAATTCTTGAACTTTGCACAGAGCACGCCGTTACGAGGAATGAGCTGAAAGGCAATATGATAGTTAAGCTTGCAGAGCAGGAGGGCCATAAACTTGGACTCCTTAAGGATAACTCAAACCGGAAAGAATTTACGGGACGTTTTTTTGACGATCTGGAAGCCCACAAGAATTCGATGAAAGCCCCAAAATATATTAACCCCGATAACAGTCATAATTTGGATAAACAGCTTGGTATTATTATCGCGGGCAGCGCGGGAGAGAAAGTTCAGTCATCAGCCGCCATGCTGTGCGAAGCCGCTCTCACAAGCGGATTGAATACAACTCAGAAAAATGATAACCCTGTTACGCAGGGCTCAGGATTTTCTTTGTCTGAAGTAATTATAAGCCCCAACCCCATTTATTATACCGGGGTTGATGCGGCGGATATAGTCATAATTTTGTCTGAAGACGGATTAAAAGAACTTGAGAACCAGGATATTTATTGCAGGATAAACGAGAACACAATATTTATAGTAGATGAGAGCTTAAAGCTCAAAGAAATTGATTATAAGGTCGTGAAACTTCCGTTCAGGGTAAATTGTACGGCAAGTAAAGCGGCGTTAGGCGCCGTGGATTATTTTGTCAGAACGGTTAACCCGTTCCCTCATGAAAAATTTGCCAATATTGAAGCGCGTAAGTACGGCGAGTATGGTGCGATATTCAAAAAGGGATTTTACGAAATGGCGTAAACGTTATTAAAGTATGTAAATTTAAAATGGGTTTGAATTTTCAAACCCATTTTTTTTATGCAGATGAAAAGGTGCACCCCCTCTGTATCTCCCTCTGACAGGTCTACGACTCTTCGAGTCGAAGACTCGTAGAGGGGAGACGCTGATGCGAAGCAGAAGCGGTAGGGGTGGATAAATAGAAATTTTCTTAAAGAGCTACTGATTTCTTTGTGTCTTCGTGACTTTATGGCAGTATTCTCTGGATTCCCGCCTTCGCGCCTGCCTGCTGCAGGCAGGGGAATGACAAAATATAGTTACGGCATCTTCACGCCGCTCGCTTTCAATATCCATGAAAGTTGCCCGATGTGCATAGGCTCGTGCCGGATGGTATGCGTTATCAGGTTACGCTTGTTATTTACGCCTCCGAATTTTGCTTCTATATAGTTAGGCTTTTCGATTTCCTCATCGCTAATCTCATTCAATATCTTCATAGCTTCTTCGTGAACTTTTTTCCTGTGGTCCATCAGCTCGCTGAAAGTCATTTTTGTTTTCGCATCATCCGGATCTGTGCCTATCATATATTCTTCCAGCCAGGGGATATCCATCTCTTTATTGCCAATGCCCTGAACCAGCAGGTAGTGTTCGGTCCAGACCAGGTGGGCAAGTATCCAATGAGCTGAATTAAATTTTATCCCATCGGATTCCAGTTGCTTATTGATATCTAAGTTCTCAAACTTGGATATATAGAGATCAGAGAGCGACCTTGCTGCCTCATATGCTCCGGCTAATACCTGAGCTTCAGTTTTGTTGTTCATATTTGTTTCCCACGCCCGTCTAACCGGGCATCTATTTGTTATTTAAGATTAAATTCGTAATTCTTAATTCCAAATTCTCAATTCTTAAGGTCCAGTCTTACTACATTTTCGATATGGTAAGTATGCGGGAACATATCAACCGGCTGCATTGATGTTATATCATATTTACTTTCTAGAAGCTTTATATCCCTCGCCTGCGTTGTTGGATTGCATGAAACATAAATAATTTTCTTTGCTTCATACTCAAGTAAGTATTCTGCCGCCTTAGGGTGTATACCGCTTCTGGGAGGATCGAGAATAATAGTATCATATTTATTTGTCAGGTCTTTTGTAATTACAGCAAGATAATCTTTAACGTCATAAGCGGCAAAATCGCAGTTTGAAACAATGTTTAATTCAGCGTTTTCATGCGCCATCATAATCGAGTCCTGGCTGAGCTCGATTCCAAAAATTTTATGCACAAGCGCGGAGATATAGATCGAAATTGCCCCGCAGCCGCAGTATAGGTCAAGCACGTTTTCCGATGGTTCGAATTTTGCCATTTCAATGATTGTATCGAATAGCTTCTCGCATTGGTCTGTGTTGGTCTGGAAGAAAGATGTTGGCGTAATTTTGAACCTGTATTTCCCTAAAGTTTCCTCTATAAATCCTTTGCCTGAAAACGCGTTAAAGTAATCGGCCTGCGCCACCTGCGCTTTTGAGCTTGATATAGAATTTAAAATAGAAGGAGCGGAATATTTTGAATCCGTCTTAATGGTTTCTTTTAATATCATCGCTGAATATTCTTCCATCAGCTTATTCTTTTCAGAAGAAGTTATCAGGTTAACCATCACATCTTTTGTTCTCTCAGATTGTCTGATAACAAGATACCTTAAATAACCTTCGTGAGTTCTGGTAGAGAATATCGACTCGCCCTTTGACTTAAAAAAATCACGCGTTTTATTCAGGATTATGTTCGAGAGCTCTGACTGCAAATGGCATTTATTTATATCAACAACTTTATCAATAAATCCGGGCATATGAAAACCAAGCGCAAATTTTTTGCTCACATCCTCTTTTCCCATGTCAGTCTCGGTTAGCCACCTGTCATTTGAGAAGGAGAACTCAAGCTTATTTCTGTAAAAATATATATTTGGCGAACCAATAACAGGCGGCGCCGTAATTCCCTTAAAGCCACCGATCCTTTCAAATGCGTTTATTACGCTTTGCCTTTTAATGTTTAGCTGGTAGCTGTAATCTATATTCTGCATCTTGCAGCCGTTGCAAACCCCAAAATGTTCGCACTCGGGTTTGGTCCGGAATTCGGAATTTTCCAGAACCTGCTCGATTACCGCTTCGGCAAACTTCTTTTTTACCTTTTTGATCCTGGCCCTGATCTTGTCGCCGGGCACCGCTCCATCAACAAAAACCACCAATTCGCCGTCAATACGGGCAATTCCCTTACCCTCAAATCCTATATCTGTCACATCCAGATCTACTACATCATCCCGGTTAACTTTTGACATTTAATTAGCTTTCAATAAAATTCTAAATTTAGTATTATTTACAAATATAATTCTAATAAGCGTTAATAAAAATTTACTTATCATATAAGATTGAAGGCTGACAGAACATTATCCGATGCAAAGAAAGTAATACAGACAGAAAGAAAAGCTCTTAGCGGACTCGAAAAAAGGATAAACGCTAGTTTTAAGGAAGCGATCGATATAATTTACAAATGCAAGGGCAGGGTAGTTGTAACAGGGATCGGTAAATCAGGCATTATAGCTCAAAAGATAGTAGCTACTTTAAATTCCACAGGCACACCCGCAATTTTTCTTCATTCAGCGGATTCAATTCACGGCGATATGGGAATGATCCAGCCCGGCGACGTTGTGATATGTATTTCAAAATCAGGAGACAGCGTTGAACTTATTCAGCTTCTGACAGTGATCAAACAATTGGACGTGAAAATAATTTCAATTGTCGGAGATATGGATTCGCAGTTAAATGAACTTTCGGATGTGCTTATAGACGCGAGCGTAGAGCATGAAGCGTGTCCGTATGACTTAGCTCCCACAACATCCACCACGGTTGCGCTTGTTATAGGCGACGCACTTGCGATTTCACTGCTTAAGAAAAGAGATTTTTCAAAAGAAGAATTTGCCATGCTTCATCCCGGTGGAATTTTGGGTCGAAAACTTTTGCTTAGAGTAAGCGAGCTGATGGCCAAGAACAGCCATGTGCCGCTGGTAAAGGAAAACACTCTGTTCAAAGATATTGTCTTTGAAATTTCTACAAAACGTCTTGGCTGCGCCTGTGTGGTAGATAAGAACGGAAAACTAAAAGGCGTAATTACCGATGGCGATATCCGCAGGACATTGCAGGTATATGACCATGTTTCAGAGATCAAGGCTAAAGATATAATGAATACAGTTCCCAAGATCGTTAATGAAAACATGCTTGGTGAAACGGCTCTTGAACTTATGGAAAAATACTCCATTACGCAGCTGATCATCACCGACAGAAAGAAAGCGCCCATTGGCGTGGTGCACATGCATGACTTGGTGAAAGCCGGGCTGGGTTAATCAGTGATGAGTGATGAGTGATGAGTGATGAGTGATGAGTGATGAGTGATGAGTGATGAGTGAT
>CAZMRG010000106.1:0-11146 GCA_964568655.1 uncultured Ignavibacteriales bacterium
TCTTTATATGTTAACCCAAGTTCGCCATCATCAGAATGGCCTATCCAAAGGACTGCAGATGGTTTCTTCCTGATGAAACGTTTTGGGATTTTGAGTAATTCAGCCAGCTGCCAAACCTGGGTTTTGTACAGGTCGCCGATAGGATTTATAGCCGAGGCTGAATCGCCGAATATAGTAGAATAACCCAGCAGCAATTCTGTTTTATTGCTTGTGCCTATAACAAGCGCGCGGTATTCATTTGAAAAATCATAAAGGCATATCATGCGCATCCTTGCGAGTATGTTTCCTTTTCGCACATGATGTTCTTTAACGTGAGTTTTGGGATTACCTGAAATGCCTTCTAGCTCCATCAGCGCATCTGCCGGGGAAGTTATATCAATTACTTTTGATTTAATCCCAAGCGCTTTTACTATAGCCAATGCGTCTTTAACGCTGCCTGCTGAGCTTTCTTTATACGGCAATAAAATTCCTAAGACGTTCTGTTTTCCGAGAGCTTTAACTGCAAGGTATGCTGCTACTGAAGAATCTATCCCTCCTGATAACCCGATTACACACTTCTTAATGCCGAACCTGGCTGTTTCCTGTTTTAGAAAATCTACAAGGACTTTTACCAAATCCCGGTTAACAGGAGGATAGAATGGTTTATGATGATTTAATGAACTTGTTTCAGATTCCAATCTTTATTTGCCTGTATCGGAGATCAATTTGGATTAACATCGGAATCTATTATTTCGATTTATTACTTTTTTGCTACCTGATATACGATTTTTCTGATAGTATCAAACTGAAGATAGGGGAACATTTCCTGTATTTTATCAATCGCTTCGCCCGCGCTCATTTCTCTTCTCATGTCTTTATACATTTGCCTGATTTTATAGTCTCTGATTGCTTTTTCGTCCAATAATTTATATTTTTTTAAATTATTATACGTTTCATCGTCTATCAGCTCACTTAATGGATTCTCGCTCTTTGATTTAACTTGCGGCTTCATTTATGCCCTCCCGTCCTTTGGATAGGACTGATTTGTTTGTGAATAATAACCCTGCTTAAAAATGGTAACTTTATTCTAAATATACGCTCCTCTTAACTCCTTACACTACAAATATAATCAAAATTCAAGTTAAAAATCAAGTATTGCAATAACTTAGGCTGTGAAATTTACATTTTGACTTTAAGTATATTGTTTTTTTGCTTAAAATTCAGCCTTTCTTAAATAATAACAAAGTAAAATATTAATACGTTTCTAATAATTTAACAGTTGTTTTTAATATATTTTGCTAATTTGAATTATACCGTTAAAGAGTTAAATTCATGATTGAATTATGCCATTTTTCTGCCTATTTTACACGCTATTATTGTCGAGAATGACAAGAGGAAATTGGATAAATTTTCAAAGATTTTATACTATTTTGTGTTTTCCGGATTCTTAATAACATGCCTTTTGTTGTTTTTTGCTCTTATTGTTGCAATTTTGGCATTTCTCTATTTTGGCTCATCTGAAGTAATATACTGGATTTTAAATCAACTGGATTGAATTATTAAAATATTAATTATGAAAAAATATACAGCTATTTTTATCGGTTCGTTTGTACTTATAATTTGTGCGATATTTATAGGCGCTTGCGATGATGCAGGCGTTATAACCCCGTCTGTTACACCCGGAAAATATAACAGGTCTTTTAAAGCCGGCGCATCTGATATTATGACATCCATGAGCTTTGTAAACGACGACGGGCTGGTATTGGGCGGTTACAGCAGTTCAATAGGAGCGGGGGGCAATGATTTTTATGCCACAAGGCTTTCATCTGCCGGGGATGTATTATGGAGCAAAGCTTACGGTCAAACGGGCAACGAAATGAGCGCGGATGTGGAAGAAACCCAGGAGGGCGGGTATATTATGTCGGGCAATACTACATCAACCGGCGCTAACGGATCGGATATACTCCTGGTAAAAACTGACGCGAACGGAAATCTGCAGTGGGCGGTCGATTATGTTATACCGGGCGACCAGTTTGCATGTTCAGTAGTACAAACTGCTGATTTCGGATATTTAGTTTGCGGCTATTCGAATGAAAACCCGGGATCAAATAATGATATCCTGATCCTGAAAGTTAATTCAACAGGCAATTTTGTTTCGGAAAATTTATACGGCAGCCCATTCAATGATATCGCTTATAAAATGATAAAAACTTCCGACGGAGGGTTTCTTGTTGCAGGGGCTACATACGGTTTTTCAGGGGTAAACGGCGATATATATTTACTCAAGATTAAATCAGACATGTCATTTGACTGGTCAAATACTTATGGCGGAGATGGATATGACCAGGCAAACAGCGTTGTTGAGACTTCCGGGCACGATTTTATGATAGTAGGTTATACAAAATCATATGGGCTTACACAGGGATCTATGATCTTATTCAAGACTGACCACAACGGAAATGTATATACTTCGGAAGGATGGCCAAGAACAATAGGCGATAGCTCGGGCTTTAGCGAGGCTACATCTGTTTTACAGGAAACCGACAACAGCTTTCTTATATCAGGTTATACAACCAACGCTGCCGGCGCCACGTTTGTTTCGTTTGAACATTATTTCAATAATTCGGTATTCGATTATTCACGTTCATACGGCCCTACAACGGATAATTATAAGGGAGTATCGATGATTAGTATTTTCGGTAACTTTGCGGTAATCGGCGGTAACAGAACATACGGAGCAGGCATCAATGACTTTTTCGTTCTGGGGATGCCGGATTCGAGCGGGAAATATGTTGCATGCTTAAATGATAACGGATTCAATTTAAAAGGCGGAAGCCCGGCGACGTTTAACGCAATCGCGGCGCCTACACAATCATTTCCGCCGGCTGCTGAAACAGATCTAATCCCGACATTGCAGGTTACTTTAGCAGGTACAATAAAAAGCGTTAATTGCGGACAATAGTTAAAACAATGAAATATTGAAAGTACCTACATACAGCAAATACGGACTCAAGAAATTTGAGATAGAAGAAGCGGATGAACACGACCGGAAGGTCACGCATTTACTTACTCATACACTTCCGCTACTTGCAGGCGGAGCGCTTGGCATTTTAGTTTTCTTTATTTATTTTTTTAAGAGCGGGCAGGCGACTGTATTCCAGATATTTTACCAGGCTTTCCTTTTTGGAACAATTGGGATAGTTTGCGTTGGCATCCCGATGGCATTCTTTGTTATTGCTGAGAGACTGTATTTCCATTACCGTTCTAAAAACAACTCCAAATACCGCACTATACAGGATTACAAAGATGACCGAGATAGTTATGACTTCTGGAAGATAAGAATGGAAGAAAGTTTCTGGAGGATGCTGGACGGGCTCAGCATAGAAAAGGAAGTTATAAATATATTTATGCATAAAGGATACGCGCTGAAAAATGAGTTTGAAACGGAAGACGGAGAACATGACCATTTGCTCGAGAAGGATGGTAAATTGATGTACCTGGATTTCAAAACTGATAGAGTTATTGAAAGCATAGAATATATAAATACTCTTATTGCAAATAAAGCAAAGTCAGGCGCCGATACGCTAGTAATATTTTCTAAATTCGGGTTTGCAAAAAAAGTGAAAGAAATGGCGATAGATAAAGGCGTTGAAATGCTGACTTTTAAGGATTTGATCAAATCTGTTAAGGAAGTTGAGAAATAGGTCTTCAATTACTGGTTACTAATGACTAATTACAATTGATTATAAACAATAAAGGATGGATATTGGTTAAAATGAATTCCTCACCTGCGTTGGAATTAAAACTATGAGCAATTTAAACGATCTATACAAAGAAAGCGGAATCAAGCCGAGGGGTTCAGATAAAGGGCCAATCCACGGACCCTTGAAACCAACCGGGACAAAATCCAACAATTATCTTATATCAGCAATCATTTCAGCCATTATATTCATCGGTATTTATGTGTTCTTTCAGACGGATAGTTTTAAGCATACCGGACTCAGCATAAGGAACTCCGGAATTTTTATAGTTGCTCTAGTATACGTTGTGAATATACTGGTCCGGGTCATAAGAAGGGCTATGAATAAATAAGATTTTTAAACCTTACAGATTTTTTCGTTTTTAATTGCCGCTAATATTTCACCCTGCAATTCACAAAAAAATTAGTATTTTAGCGAGATTCGAATTCATAATTATCAAATAATATTGAATGAGGCTTTTACTTCTCATAGCGGTAAGCATATTATTTAGTTCGTGTTCATCAGTTAAAGAAACGGGCAATGACAACCCTGACCCCGAACATTTTAACAATTCCTCAAAGTCAATCCAGGAGTTAAATTCTGTTCAAGAGCAGGGGAATTTATTGCCCGGAATAACTTTTGAAGTAAGCTTATACCGCGATTTGATGCCTTCAACTGACATTAATGAAAAACATGGCCTGATAGCAATTATTAAACTAGTCTTTTCAGATTCGCTGGAAAGAGCCCGCATATTCAAGGCGTACAAAATATGGGTTATTAAAGGCAAATCAGTTTGGGAAGCGTTACTCATAAAAAATGATATTCAAAATGAGTCTGGTTTAGAATTTTACGCTAAAGACGGGCCGGGATGGAAGCCTGACCAAAAGGTAGATGTTGTTATTGAATCAACAGGAGTAGATTATTCATGGTTTATAAAGATAAAAAATATTCCTATTAATGAGATTGATTAATCTCACGAAAATATTTTTCGTTTTAATTTGCAGTGTGACAGTTGTACCTCACATTGCATTTGCCGATTCGAAGATTGACGGGAAGACTGTTTCATTCACCGAGTTTATGGATGTAATGATAAAAGCGGATACGTTTACAACCTTTGAAAATGTTAAGGTACGGTATGATTTGGCAATTGATAAAAAGGGTATGGATTACAGGTTTGATAACGGCGGGCCGGAAATTGTTGTTAAGCAAAGAATGCGGTTCCTTAATTGCGAATTCGACCCGATCTACTGGCTGGTTATGCGAAATGTTACATTCGAAGATTATTTTGTCTTCTTCGAATGCAAGCCGGTTAAGGCGATTTTCAATCACTGTACTTTTAAAAAGACCGTTCGTATATACTCAAGCGAGGTTGAGTTCATCGATTTTGATACATGCAGCTTTGAACATGGCTTTAAGCTGGAACGCACCGGTGTAAAAGACAGGCTGAAATTTGTGAAGAGCAAATTCTCGGTCAACCCCAATATCATAAATCCAACGAATGAATATGATATGGGAGGGATACTTTTCGTGATTGCCAATAAAACCGACGCTCTTGACCTTACTTTACAGGACTGCGAGTTCAATCTTCCTGACAGCGCTAAAAACAATCCAGATTTCTTTGTGAATCTCACTGCATCTAACTTCAGCGACCTAAGGCTTATTAATGATAAGTTTAACGCGAACATAGATTTTTCGCAATCAACAGTCGCCAATACTTTTCTTACTTATGATTGCGCTTACAACGGGAAAATTATGATGGATGCGTTTAACATTAATCCGATCAACACACGCGTTCAATGGAGTACGGTAAAAGATTACAGGATAGGCGTTTATGATAATAAAGAGAAGAAGATCTTTTACGGCGGGTTGATTGACAGCGTGCATGATGAGTTTCTGTTCAACAATCTTATAAGCTGTTATGCAAACTTCTACGGCTCTTTTAAAGCGCAGGGTAATAAGATCGGCGCAAACGAGTGTTATGTTGAATGGAAGAACATCGAAACCGAGTACATGAAAAACCTGTACAAACGCGAGGGAGGCAAAAAGAATTTCTTTAACTATGTGATGAATGTATTTCTTTACATATTCTGCGACTACGGCACAAATCCGCTTAAAGCTATTAATATAGCTTTATATGTTCTGCTTGCTTTTGCTCTTATATATTTCTTTTTCCCGTATACTGTAAAAGCTTTCGGCAGGCGCGCTCTTTTTGAACAGCTTAAGCTCTATGGATATTATCTGTCTTCACCCCGTTCATTGCTTGAAATAGAAGACGCTGAATTTGCCAAGCCGACCGAGCCCAGGTCTTACGCTGAATTTATTTCGTTTATTCAAACCAAAGGAAAAAGCGTGCCCTGGTATTTCCATATATTTGCAAAACCAATTTATTATGTAGATAAGATCAAAGAGAAACCAATAAGATATTTTTACAAATTTATCGATTGGTTCCCTGATGAATGGAGCGCGCTCAGCGGGTGGAGGAAACTGCTTGCTTCGGTTGTTTACGGATTCGTTGTGCTTTTTACAATTTCATGGTATTTGTTAATTCATACGCTTGATTCAATTATGCTGAGTCTTAATGTATTTTCAACTCTCGGCTTCGGGCAGATACCGATTAAAGGTATCCCGAGATATTTGACAATAATAGAAGGATTTGTGGGCTGGTTTTTGCTGAGCATATTCAGCGTGTCGTTAATAAGCCAGGTGATACAATAGCAGTTAACAGTTAACAAAACAGAGCAAACAAATAGTAATGAGTAATGAAAAACACTTGTCAGCCTGAGTCCCGCAACGAGTGCGGGATAAACTCCGACGAAGGCAAGAATGAGTAAACAATAAATAATCAATAGTAAATAGAATTTCAAATTACTAATTACTAACGATTAGAAACTAAATCGGGTCTTTACTTTCATTCAGAATTTTAAAACCAAGATTCCCGCTTTCGCGCCTGCCTGCTGCAGGCAGGCGACCTTCAGGTCGTGGATAAATGACAAGAAAGAAAGACGCCTTTAGGCGTTAAAACAAATAGTAAATAGCAATAGAGCTCCGTTAGGAGCGGCATATTTGTAGAAATAATAAATCCAATCTTTTAGCTCCGTTAGGAGCGACATATAAATATTTATTCCCGGTGGAGTTTAAATAACGCGTAACGCGGGGCGGGAATGACAAATAAAATATCAATTGCCACCTGCCTGCTGCAGGCAGGCGACCTTCAGGTCGTGGATAGATGACTGGAAGAAAGACGCCTTTAGGCGTTAAAAACAAATAGTATTTAAAATTTTTTTACATCGAGATTGCTTCCTGCCTGCAGCAGTCAGGCGCTTCGCTCGCAATTAATAAAAGAGAGAGATTGCTTCAGTCGTCCCGACCTGCCTGCAGCAGGCAGGTTAATCGGGACCCCTTGGCAATAGGAAAAAATGAAATTCATAAAAGTCTCAACAATCACATTTATACTACTTACCGTATTCGGATTTTTCTGGCATAATAATTTATTTCCGAATGTGTATTATTCCTCAGCCGCTTCCGGTTCAATAAATTCAATGAGCGTGCAAAATGTATGGTACATGAATTTTGCTATCGCGCTGCTGGTTTATGGTTATGTGTATTTTGTATTCAGATCAATTAAGCCGGATACAAAAGCGCTTACGCTTTGCATGTGGGGTGTTTACTATAACATCTCCGCAATCGGCTTTTTAAATTTCCTCACTCTTGGCGCTGTCCCGTTCTGGACATGGGGTATGCTGGTTACAGACATGATCTGGGCGGTCATAAGCGGCGCACTGGCAGGCGGGATTGTATATTATTTGTATAAGTATTCTAAATGAAAATTTTGTTCGATTTTTATTTAGTTCGCCATTTCACTATTTCACCATTTCGCTATCTTACTATTTCCTATCTTTTTCCCCTTTAATTTAAGCAAATTATGGCTAAATTTGTAAATTGAGAGCGTTTTTGGCTCAAAAATACTGCGAATTGTATTAAATATTAATAAAAACTATATAGTCTTATTTGACTGAATGTAAAGGGAAGAAATGACTAATAATCAGAAGTTAAAAGCATGGGTTAAGGAAATGGCCGAATTGTGCCAGCCTGATTCAGTTCATTGGTGCGATGGCTCCGAAGAAGAAAATCAAAAGTTAATTGCGGGATGCGTTAAAAGCGGACAGTTTGTGCCTCTTAAAAAGAGACCAAACAGCTATTGGGTCGTATCTGACCCGGGCGATGTAGCGAGAGTTGAAGACAGGACATTTATATGTTCCCAAAAAGAAGAAGATGCAGGACCCACGAATCACTGGAAAGCGCCTGCTGAAATGAAAGGTATTCTAAAAGGTTTGTTCGCGGGTTCCATGAAAGGCAGAACAATGTACGTTATTCCTTTCAGTATGGGTCCGCTTGGCTCGAATATCTCGCACATAGGAATTGAAATTACCGATTCGCCTTATGTTGTTATCAACATGCGAATTATGACCCGTATGGGTAAAAAAGTTTTAGACGTACTTGGCGATGGCGAGTTTGTTCCCTGCATGCATTCAGTCGGTTACCCGTTAACAGACGGCAAGAAAGATATTGCATGGCCGTGCAGCCAGACAAAGTATATTGTTCATTTCCCTGAGGAAAGAAGTATTTGGTCATATGGCAGCGGTTACGGCGGTAATGCTTTGCTTGGCAAAAAATGTTTTGCTTTAAGAATTGCATCAGTGCTTGCCCGCGACGAAGGCTGGCTTGCAGAACATATGCTGATACTTGGAATTACTCCGCCAAACGGCGAAAAGAAATATATCACAGCGGCGTTTCCTTCGGCTTGCGGAAAAACAAATCTGGCGATGCTTACGCCTTCGCTTCCGGGTTGGAAGATAGAGACAGTAGGCGACGATATTGCATGGATGAAATTCGGCGATGACGGGAGACTACATGCCATTAATCCCGAAGCGGGATTCTTTGGCGTAGCGCCGGGGACTTCGATGAAAACCAACGCCAACGCAATGCTTTCAATGGAAGAAAATTCGGTTTTCACAAACGTAGCTTATACTGATGACGGCGACGTGTGGTGGGAAGGTATGACAGATGAAAAACCAACCCATTTAATTGACTGGCATAAAAAAGACTGGACCCCTGCGAGCGGACAGTTATCTTCGCATCCTAATTCAAGATTCACAGCTCCGGCAAAACAATGCCCGGTGATAGATCCGGCATGGGAAGATCCCAAAGGCGTACCTATCTCAGCGTTTTTATTTGGCGGAAGGCGCGCATCGGTTATTCCCTTAGTGACAGAAAGCTATAGCTGGAATCACGGCGTATATATGGGCTCATCTTCGTCTTCAGAAACTACGGCTGCGGCGGTTGGCGCGGTAGGTAAATTGCGCCACGACCCGTTTGCGATGCTTCCGTTCTGCGGTTATCACATGGGCGATTATTTTCACCACTGGATAAATATTGGCAAGAAAACAGATGCGGCAAAGCTGCCAAAGATATTTTATGTTAACTGGTTCAGGAAAGATGAAAACGGGAAATTCATGTGGCCCGGTTTCGGAGATAATATCCGCGCGCTGAAGTGGGTTATTGAGCGCGTTGCCGGCGACGGCAAGCATGTTGATACACCGATAGGCAGGGTGCCGGAGGTAGATTCATTTGATGTATCAGGTATTGATGTTTCGAAAGAAGCTTTGAAAAAGTTATTTTCTGTCAGCAGGGAAGAAGGAATGGCTGAGCTTAAAGAGATGCGCGAGTATTATAAAATGTTCGGCGAACATCTTCCTAAAGAGCTGATAGCCGAGCTTGATGCTGCAGAAAAACGATTCAAAGATTCGTAAGATTCGTCAAATTCATCAGATTAACAAATTAATCATCCTCTCCAGGCGCAAGTTTGGAGGGGATTTTTTAAATTTCGGATTGCAGATTGTCGATTTCGGAATAAAAAGATTAAAGAATATTTCTCTTCCATACGAAAGTTTGGAGGGGAATTTTTGTATCCTTTGGAGTGCAATGACCATGCCGTGCCAAGCTGCAAGCAGGCACTCTTTAGAAAAACTGAAATGCAAAGAAACACAATAATTCGTTTGCAAATTAGAGTCTGATTTTAAATCCGCAATTCGCATTCCGAAATCCATGAAAATCCATAAATTTATTTGTTGAAAAGTAACCACAGAATTATTAATTTCCCTTAGCCAATCACAAAAACCAAAGGAGGAAACAACGTGAAACTGAAAATACTAATTTCAGCTGCAATCCTATGTTTGCTTTACTACTTCTCAGGGTCAGCTTTTATTCCCATACCGCAACCCGATACAGAAAAAAAGAAATTCAGTTACAGCAGATTTGCCGCAAATTTGAAGAAGAAGCTTGATGATACCACTACGGGATATGGAATCTCAATATACGGTAAAGGAGTACTGGTCGAACATTTTACTCATGGACTCAAGCGCAAAGCGCATGACGGCGGCGATAAGGCATTTGAAGATTCTGACCGCCTGTTTATTGCAAGTATGAGTAAAACAATAACAGCCATTGCCACTATACAGTTATTGAAAGAAGACGGTTTAACGCCCAATACATTAATTAAAGATTACCTGCCGCCCGATTGGGAGCTTGGGAATAATATAGATAAGATAACATTCCGCGACCTTTTGACACACATGAGCGGCATAAGATCAAACGGCCCGCAGGATTGCAATGGTGAATTATACAAGCAGCTAAAATGTAAGATCAGTAAAGGCGTGAGGTTAGACAGCATGGCTGTACAGAGTTACCAGAATATGAATTTTGCCCTGCTTAGAATAATTATACCTAAGCTTGAAGGATTTAACCATCTTACGGGCGAAGCGAACGATACTTCAACTGCGAACAAATATACCAGGTACGTTCACAAGAATGTGTTTGACAAATGCGGCCTGAGCGGAAGAGCGCTAACTAAACCTGACCTCGCAGAGAATGTCTGGTATTACAATCTGCTTTATCCAAATTTAGCCGGACAAAGATTCCCGGGCGATTGGACGCCATATTTAGGAGCATACGGCTGGTTTGTTTCAGTTGATGATTATGCCACGGTGATAAATAAACTGTTTCATTCCGATAAGCTGCTTGATAAGGCGTGGAGAGATACTATGACAACCGACGGGCTTGGGTGTTATACTTATGGCGGCGATCATGGCGGCTATTATTGGCACAACGGAGGATGGTCAGATTCTGAAAGCGTTGGAATCGGAAACCTGAATACATGCTGGATGTATTACCCCGATAACGATGTAATGTGCGTTGGAATGGTGAATTCCGATATTCCAGGCTGGTTCCCTGATATCCTTGCGCACGAGTATGATAAAGCATGGAAATAGCAATTACTAATTACTAATGATTAATTACGAAAAAAAATAAATAGTAAATAGTAAATAGTAAATAGTAAATAGTAAATAGTAAATAGTAAATAGTAAATA